>JBNMOZ010000311.1:0-7292 GCA_051276005.1 Bradymonadia bacterium
CGATGGGCGGGCGCCTCGACGTGTACTACGATTTGGTCTGCGAGGGGCGCGAGATGGCCCATCGGTTGGCCGCCGCGCCCTGCAAGTTTGGCAAGGATCTGGCGCCACTGGTCGACGCCCTGCCCCGCTTCGATCGCGTGGCCGATCTGCTCGCCGCCGCGCCTGACCTCATCGCGAGCGCGCCGGCCGATAGCGTACGCCGCAGCGCCTTGGCGCTGCTGGCGAACGCCGCGAAGAAGGGGTTCGTCACCCTGATCGACGCTGCTGCTGCGCCGACCGCCGCCAAGCCGACCGCCGCCAAGCACAGCCTCTCTCAGCCGACGGCGGAGCCCGCCCGTGCCTGACACTCCAACGCCGTTCTTGCTGACCGTCATCTTCGATGAGCGCTACGGGAGCCTGGTCGAGGACTTTGTGCGCCGCGTCTCCGACCCCGAAGACCCGTGGTACGCCAAGTACATGTCCCGCGAAGAGATGGCGTCGTACGTCGACCCGTCGGTGGCCGCGATCAGCGAGGTCGACGCCTGGCTGGCGGCGCACGGCATCCGCCCGGCGAAGGCGCAGACGCAGAACCGGCTCGTGCGCTTCTTTGAAGCCAGCCGCGCCCAGATCGCCCTGACCTTTGGCAAGCAGCCCGCCCGCTGGCTCGACGACGAAGACGAGGTTCGCGCCCATCGCCGCGAGTGGCCGATCCCGCGGAGCATCGCGGGCAACGTGCAGCAGATTCAGATCGTGCGCGGCTCGGCGCGGGCCCAGCGCTGGCTCGAAGGCACCTACTGGCTGCAAGAGGCCGAGCCCGGCACGGCGCCGCCCACCGAAGACACCAAGCCCAAAGACCTGCGCGGCATCTCGCCGCAAGACATCGAGTCGATCTACGACTTCCCGGCGCAGCACACCGGGCGCGGTGAGACCATCGCGATCCTGATGCTCAGCCACGCGCCGGCCATCAGCGACCTGACCGGCTTTTGGCGCGAGCAGGGCATCGCGCGCCACCCCAACCCCGAGGTCGTGGGTCAGGCGCCGCCGCCCATCCACGTCGTGCCGATCGGCCCCGAACCCGAGGCCAGCGGCGGCCTAGGCGAGCTGGAAGCCGCGATGGTCGTCGAGTGGGCGGGCGCCATGGCCCCCGGCGCGACCATCGTGGTCTACGTCATCGACGAGAGCCAGGTGGCCGATCCCTGGGCGACGTTTTTGCTGGCCGTGCTGGGCGACACCCAGCGCCGACCCACGGTCGCGATGACCTCGTGGCTGCTGCCCGAGCGGCAATACTACAGCGCCCATGGCGCCAAGACGATCACCGGTCTGCTGGCCCAATGCGCCGCGATCGGCGTCACCGTGCTCTCGGCGACCGGCGACTGGGGCTGCTTCGACAGCTTCCCCCGCACCCGTGACAGCGAGGCGCACACGGTCGCAGACGCGCCCTGGCCGCATACGGTGTTCCCCGCCGTCGAAGAGCATGTGCTCGCGGTGGGCGGCACCATGATCACCCAGCGCGATCCGCTGACCGAGATGGCCTGGAGCGGGCCGCTGCCCGTCAGCCTGTATGGCAAGCTCGCGTTCACAACCTTCGCGGGGGGCGGCGGCTTCAGCATGGATGTGCCGATCCCGGCGTGGCAGAAGCCATTCCTTAAGCGCCCACCCGACTTCCATGAGAAGCGCGCCTTCAGTCGCGGCGCCGATGTGCCCGCGGTGTTGGCCTATGGGCGCGGCATCCCCGACGTCGCGCTCATGTCGACCAGCCGCGCCGTGCTCACCCAGCTTTCGCCGGCGCAGGCCCGGGCCAGCGGCAAGCAGGAAGACCTGACCACGCTGGGCTATCAGGCCCTCGTCAAAGGCCGTTGGATCGACTACGCGGGCGGCACCAGCACCGCGACGCCCGTCTGGGCCGCCATCATCGCGCGCATCAACGAGGCCCGCGTTCAAGCGGTCCAGGGCGATCGCGAGGCGCTCGTGCGGGCCCTCTCGGATCGCATGCAGGCGCTGGCCGAGACCCATGACATCGCCGATCGGCCCGAGGTGGCCTATGTGCTGCCCGACACGGTGCCGCCGACCCACCCCGCGCTGCGTCGCCCGCTCGGCTTCGTCAACCCGCTCCTGTACCGGGTAAGCTTCGAGGAGGGCGAAGGCCCAACCGCGATCGACGCCCAGGCGCGCGCGTTCCGCGACATTGGCGTCGGCAACACCGATGTGACCGTGCGCACTGTGCAAAAGAACCACGACGGCGCGTTCAAGGCGTTCAACCGCCGCATCCCAGGCTACGAAGCCTGCCCCGGCTGGGATCCCGTGACGGGGCTGGGCGTACCCCGGGTCAAGGCGTTGCTGATGCGCTGCATCGAGCCGACGCTGTTGGGCCAATCCGTGGCGCAAGCCATCGACTGGACGGGCCTGGGCTTGTTGTCGTCCAATACCCGCGCCCAGGTGACCTCGGACACCGCCCCCGCGCCCGCCGCGCCGGCGCCTGAAGACGACGACGCCTGACAGGCTGTGCCCGCCCCTCAACCGGGCGCCGGGCTCGAATCCCAACGCAATCCAGACGCATCATTGAGGCCTTGTAGACGACGTGCGCCGGCGAAGGTCGGCCGGGCGACAGGAGAGTCTTCAGCGGCTTGAGCAAGTCGTAGACCAGGTGGGGGCGACGCCCAACTCAGGGCTGATCATCGCAAATTACAGAACGAAATCAATTCACAGCGATATTTCTCTTGAAATAAAATGCATGAAACCTGATTCATGTATCCAGTTTGATGAATTCTGCTGGAGCAATCGCTATGAGCGACTGGACCTTCCTGACCAACCACGCGCACGTGCTCTTTTGCATCGCCGGTGATCCGGACGCTCGGTTGCGCGACATCGCGCAGACCGTTCAGATCACTGAGCGGGCCGCGCAGCGCATCGTGGGTGAGCTCGCGCTGAGCGGCTGCGTGACGATCACGCGGGTGGGTCGCCGCAACACCTACGCCATCAATCGCAGCATCCATCTGCGGCATTCGATCGAAGCGGAGCACACCGTCGGCGAGCTCATCGATCTCATCCTCGGGGAGTCAGGATGACGGTAGCGCCTGAACTGTTATTGGCCGCCGCTCGCGCGCTGGACGCGCCCACGAGTGCGCAGGCGCAGGCCGATGTGCGGGCTGCGCTGGCCGACGATCCCAGCCTCGATCGCGCCGCGCGGGCTGCTGGACTGCGACTCGGTCAGGTGGACGCTGAGCCGCTGCAGCTGGCCACTCTTGGCGCGTCGATGCTGCTGGAGACCAGCGTTGGCTGGGTCGCGATCACCGGACGCCGTCGCGGACGCCTCAACGTCTGGCTCGACGATGGCGCGGGCGTGCGTCTGCGCCGCGTACCGGTCAAGCGCGTGGGCGAGACGCTGGGCGCGATCATGGCCGGCTATCGGCTCACCTCGCTGGCGCCCATCGACGCCATCGGTAAAGAGGTCAGCGGCGGCGCCCCCTGGGCGCGACTGCGCGCGTTGGTGCATATCGAGCGGCGCGACATCGGCGTCATCCTGATGTATTCGGCGGCGGTCGGCCTGACCACGCTCGCCATCCCGGTCGCGGTGCAGACGCTGGTCAACACCGTCGCGTTCACCGCCGTGGTGCAGTCGCTGGTGGTCATCGGCCTGGCCTTGCTGAGCTTCCTTTGCCTGGCGGGCCTGCTGCGCATCTTGCGCTTCGTCGCCACCGAGTACGTGCAGCGGCGTATCTTCGTGCGGTTCGCCCTCGCCATCACCGACCGCCTCACCGTCCTTGATCCCGAGATCGTCGGCAAGAAGCACCTGCCCGAGCAGGTCAACCGATTCTTCGACGCGCTGACGGTGCAAAAGTCGGCGGCTACCCTGTTGATCGACGGCACCGAGCTGTTGCTGCAGACGATCATTGGTCTGGTGCTGCTCGCCGTCTACCACCCCGCCCTCGCCGCGTTCGACCTGGCCCTCATCATCGGGCTGGTGATCATCTTTGGGGTGCTCGGGCGGGGCGCGGCTCGCACCACCGTCGCCGAGTCCGACGCCAAGTACGCCGTCGCGGCCTGGCTCGAAGACGTCGCCACTCAACCCGTGCTCTTTCGGCATCCGGTCGCGGCGCGGCAGGCCGTTGCGCGCGCCGACGCCCTGGCACAGGTCTATCTACACACTCGACAATCGCACTTCCGGATCATCCTGCGTCAGTTCACCGGCGGCGTGACCCTGCAGATCCTCGCCAACGTCTGCCTGCTGCTCATCGGTGGCTGGCTGGTGATGCAAGGCGAGCTGACGTTGGGTCAGCTTGTCGCCGCTGAGCTCGTAGTCACCCTGGTCGTGGCGGGTCTCGCCAAGCTCGGCAAGCAGCTCGAGTCGCTGTACGACCTGCTCGCCGGGGTGACCAAGCTGGGCAAGCTCATCGATCTTCCAGTCGACGCCCAGCGGGGCACGCGCCTGAAGGGCGGCGCGACCATCACGCTCGATGGTCGCCCGCTCGCAGACATCACAGCCATGCGCGAGGGGCCGGTTGCCCGCGCGACCGTCGCGGCCTGCCTCGGGAATCGCACCGAATCTCCCGTGCGCATCAATGGCGAGCTGCCCTGCCAAATTCAGCGCGCCGATTTGCAAGCGACCATTCAGGTGATCAGCGCGTCGATGCTCGTGCATGGCAGCGTGCGCGAGAACGTCCGGCTCGGGACCGCCCGCTCGCCGACTGAGATCGACGCGGTGCTCGACGTCTTCGGCTTCGATTCTGCCACGCGCGAGACGGTGCTGCTGCCCAACGGGTATCCCTTGGCGCCCTGCGAGGCCGTGGCTTTGACCCTCGCCCGCGCTGTCCTGGCGCGACCGCAACTGCTCGTCATCGACGGGGCGCTCGACCGCCTCGCCAGCGACCAGCGCGTGCGCTTGATCGGTGCGTTGCGGTCGACCCGGGCAGCCCAGGCCACGCTGCTCGTGACGCTGCGCGACGACCTCGACTTGCCCGTCTGGGCGCCGCGGAGGACGGCATGAAGCGGCCCAACGACGTGCTGCCCTCCGTGGCGGCCCTTACCCAGGTCGAGACGCCGCGGATCATCCACACGGTCGCTCGACGGCTGGGGTGGATTCTCTTGGGCATCTGTCTGCTCTTGGCCCTCGCGCCCTGGGTGCAAACCGTCGCGGGCGCCGGGCAGGTCGTCGCAGACGCGCCGCTCGAGCGGACGCAGGCCATCGAGTCGCCCATCAAGGGTCGGGTGCTCGCCTGGCACGTCCGCGAGGGCCAGGCCGTGGCCACGGGCGATTTGCTGGCGACCATCGGCGACAACGATCCTGCCTATCTGGAGCGGCTGCGGCAGAACCAGGCTGCGGCTGAACAAGCGCTCGCGTCGGCGCGGACCGAGGTCGAGGCCTTGCAAGCGGAACATGTCGCCCGAGCCATCGCGCGGGCGCGCGCTATCGAGGCTGCCGAGGCGCGCATCACAGAGGCCGACCAGAAGGTCATCGCCCAGCGCCGCGGCGTCGAAGCTGCCCGTGCGTCAGACAAGGCCGCCCGGCTCGATCTGACGCGGCGTACCACCCTCGAAGAGAAGGGCGTGCGGTCGCGGCGCGACCTTGAATCGGCGACCCTGCGCCGCGCCAAGAGCCGCACCGAGTTGGCCAAGGCCCGGGCCGACCTGGCCGCGGCCCAGGCCACCGTCTTCGCCAAGAAGGCTGATTTGGCCGAGAAGGCGGCCGACGCCGACGCCAAGCTCGCCAAGATCGACGCGAGCGTCGCTAAGGCACAAGCCACCGTCGCCAAGGCGGGCGCCGATCTCGCCAAGACCTCGGTCGACGTCGCGCGGCAGGAACGCGGCGAGATCCGTGCACCCCGCGATGGCGTCATTCTGCGCCTGCAAGTGCAGGCCGACACCGAGCAGGTCAAGGCGGGCGATCCCGTCGCGATGCTGGTGCCCACTGCCAGCCAAGCGGCAGTGGAGCTGTGGCTCGACGGCAATGATGCCCCGCTGGTCGAGCCCGGGAGCCCGGTCCGCCTGCAGTTCGAAGGCTGGCCTGCGTTTCAGTTCAGCGGCTGGCCGGGGGCCGCGATCGGGACGTTCGGGGGACGCGTCGCCTATGTCGACGCCACCAACGGCAAAGACGGCAAGTTTCGGGTGCTCGTGCGGCCCGACGCCGACGACAGCGCTTGGCCGTCGGCCGATCGGCTGCGCCAGGGCGGGCGCGTCAACGGCTGGGTGCAGCTCAACGAGGTGCGCCTGGGCTTCGAGGTCTGGCGGCAGCTCAACGGCTTCCCGCCGATGCCCACCCCCATGCCTGCGGGTGAGGAGTCGTCGTCCAAGGAGAAGGTCAAATGAGCGCGTGGCTGGTGCTGCTGGCGCCGCTCACCCTGGGCCAGGTGATCGAGCGACTCGACGTGCACCCCGCGCTGCGCGCAGCCGACGCCAAAGTGGCCGAGGCCCGCGCCAAGCAACGCAAAGCCGACGGCGCCTTCGACACGTTTACATCGGCCTACGGCAAGGCCTACCCGACGGGCAAGAACGTGCGCCAGCTGATGGGCGTCAGCGTCGAGCAGCCCACCGCGATATGGGGTGCCCAGTTGAGCGCCGGCTGGCGACGCGGCGTGGGTGAAGTGCCGGCCTATGAGGGCGAGGAGGCCACCGTGGACGGCGGCGAGTTGACCATCGGCTTACGGCTGCCCCTGTTGCAGGGCCGCGGCACCGACCCGGCTCGCACCGACCGGCGCCGAGCCCGCCTCGACCAAACGACCGCCCAGGCCATGCGCACCGAGAAGCGCCGAGGGCTGACCCTCAAGGCGGCAGACGCCTATTGGAGCTGGGTCGCTGCGGGCCATGCCCTGATCGCGTTTGACGAGCTGGTCGACGCCGCGCGCATTCGCGACGACGGGATGCGGATGCGCACCGAGGCGGGCGACGCGGCGCCGGTCATGCTGCTCGAGACGCAGCGATCGCTGCTCAAGCGTATCGCCCAGCGCATCAAGGCCGAGCGGAGCGTCGCCAAGACGGCGATCAAGCTGGGCATGTACTGGCCAGGCGCGATGCCCCTCGACGACGAGCTCTCGCCCCTGCCCGCACCGGGCCCCCTGCAGTCGCCCACCGGTGCGGCGCCCGCCATCCAAGCCCTGCGCGCGGCGGCGCGGCGGGCATCCATCGAGGCGGCCCAGGGCGAGAACGATCAGTTGCCGCGGCTCGATCTCGAGGCCATGGCGGTGCGCCCGCTGGGCGATGAGAAGTCCGAGATGGCCGCTGGGCTCAAGTTCAGCCTGCCCCTGCAGCGGCGCAAAGCGACCGGTGAGGCCGAGCGCGCCATGGCCGCGGCGCAACGCCTAGAAGCCGACGCGCAGTGG
>JBNMOZ010000312.1:0-7286 GCA_051276005.1 Bradymonadia bacterium
TCTGAAGGCGACGAAACTGTCGGGAGGCGATGACCATGCACGGCAAGGAAACCGGGTTCTGTGAAGCGGTTCAGGCTACGATGCCCCATGCAGACCGATCAGCCCCCTGACCCCTGGTGGACCGGCCTCGCGCGCGGCATCGGAACCGTCGCGGCGCAGCGCCACTTTCTGATGCCCGCGCTCAACGGCGCCGTGGGCGATAGGCTGGAGCGGCTGTCGATTCGCATGCGCTTTCGCGACGGCGGACGCGATGTGTCGGTGGGGCGCATCGGGCGACTGATCGTGCACCGCCACCTGGTCATCTGCGTACACGGGTTGATGGGCGACGAGGTGGTCTGGGGACAGCTGCAGGACGACCCGCTGCAGGGCGACATGCCGTCGCTGGTGGCCCGCCTGAACGCCGCCGGCATGACGCCGCTGAGCGTGCGCTACAACTCGGGGCGGCATGTGTCACAGAACGGGCGCAGCCTCTCGGCGCTGCTCGACACCCTGGTGGCGCGCCACGGCCATCGCTTCGATCGCCTGAGCTTCGTGTGTCACTCGATGGGCGGCCTGGTGGTGCGCAGCGCCGAGCACTGTGCTCAACAGGGCCAGGCGCAGCAGGGCCAGGCGCAGCAGGGCCAGGCGCAGCAGACCAGACCAAGCCGTCGAACGCCTGGCGCCTGGCTGGATCGCATGGACACGCTCATCTGCCTGGGTACGCCGCATGATGGCGCCTGGCTGGAGCGCAGCAGCAGCCTGCTCAGCGAGGCGCTCGCGCGGCTCCCGACCCGGCCAACGCGCATCATCGCGGGCCTGATGAACCTGCGCAGCGCGGGTATTCGCGATCTGCGGTTGGGTCTGCTGACCGATGAAGACTGGGGGCGACGCGACTGCGCGTGGATGGGCCTTGAGGATCGGCAGCAGGTGCCGCTCAGCCCTGGCGCGCGCTATCGGGTGGCGGTGGGTCTGTTGACCGCCGACGAGAGGGCCTGGCTCGGGCGGGTCTTTGGCGATGGCATGGTCGCGCCCAAGAGCGCGGGCAAGCTCAAGCTCGCGGGCCAAAGCGACGGGGCAGGGGCGTTGGCGGTCGAGCGGCAGGTCTTTGCCGGCACCGGCCATGTCGCGTTGATGACTCGGCCCGATGTGCACGCCTGGATCTGCGCCCGCCTGTCAGACTGACGCGCTCGCTCGGCGCGTCTGGGCGAGGCATGATGGCCGCCTGATCCACGCAGGAGGCTCGATTGATCTGGATTGCTCTGGCTGTTGGCGTCGCCGTCGTCGTTCTCTTCGTCACCCAACGCGGATCGCAGGGGGCCTCAAACGTCGACCCGGATTCGCCGATCGGTGAGCACTCGATGACGCTGTCGGTCGCGACCCCCACCGGCGACGACTCGGGGATCGGGCCGCTGCCCGCGCCCACCAAGCCCAAGCTGCCTGCGGGCATGTACACGTTCGGCTTCATCTGGCGCTGGGAAGACGGCGCGTGGCACCTCGACACGCCCCCCGACTGCGAGCCGATCACGCGCATCTTCGGCGTCGACGGCGCGCTCTGGGCGACCGGTTGGAAAGAGCTTTGGCAGCACACCGCTCAGGGTTGGGTGCGCCATGACATGCCCGTGCGGCTGTTCGCGATGCATGGCTGGTCGGCCGACGACTTCCTCGTGGGCGGAATTCGCAGCCTGTATCGGCTAGAAGACGGCGCGTTTGTCGCCGAGACCATGCTGCCCGAGTCGGTCTCAGCGATCTGGGGCCTGACGCCCGACGACGTCTTCGCCGTGGGCTGGAGCGGCATGATCATGCACGCCCGCGATGGCGCCTGGACCCGCGAGGCGAGCGGTGAGTCTGAGCGCCTGACCGGCGTTTGGGGCGACGCAGACACGGTCGTCGCCGTCGGCGATGCTGGGATCGCGCTGCACTCACGCGGCGATGGTCAGTGGGCCCGCGACGAGGTCCCCACCGATGATGACGGGCGCGCCTTGAGCTTCGCGGGGGTCTGGGGCGATGGCGCCGGCACTTGGTATGCGATCACGGGTGGCGGCGCGATCCTGGCACGACGGGGTGGCAAATGGGCGGTCGAGCACCGCGTCGGTCGGCAGCTGTTGGGCATTCAAGGCTGCGCGAAGACCGGCGAAGTCTTGGCGAGCGGTCTTCAGGGTCAGCTTTGGCGTTCGCTGGGCGATGGCACCTGGAGCGACCTGAGCGGGTCGCGGGCCAACTCGCTCAACACCGCGCATCGTGATGACGATGGCGAGCGGCTCTGGGTGGGCGGGGATTGGTTCTTCGAGATCGCGTCTCAGAAGCCGGGCATCGAGGCGGGCTGACGCGGTCGTCGTGCGAATCGGATCAGTATTCCACGAGCTCGTCGTAGGCCTCGGGGCGGCGATCGCGATAGAACTGCCACACCTTGCGCACCTCGTCGATCTGCGACAGATCGCAGTCGGCGATGACCAACTCGTCTTCGGTCTCGCTCGCCTGAGCGAGCACCTTGCCGCGGGGATCGGCGAAGTAGCTGCTGCCGTAGAAGCGCCCGATGTTCCACGGCGCTTCGGTGCCCACGCGGTTGATGGCGCCGACGAAGTAGGTGTTCGCGACCGACGCGGCGCGCTGCTCGATGTCCCACAGGTACTGGCTGAGCCCGGCGACGGTGGCCGACGGGTTGAACACGATCTCGGCGCCGTTGAGGCCCAGCGCGCGCCAGCCCTCGGGGAAGTGGCGATCGTAGCAGATGTAGACGCCGACCTTGGCGTAGCGCGTCTCGAAGACGGGGTAGCCGCCGTCGCCGGGCTTGAAGAAGAACTTCTCCCAGAAGCCGCTGGTCTGCGGGATGTGCTGCTTGCGGTACTTGCCCAGGTACGTGCCGTCGGCGTCGATGACGGCGGCGGTGTTGTAGTAGACGCCGCGCATGGCCTCTTCGTAGACCGGCACGATGATGACCATCTCGTACTTGGCGGCGAGCTCGGCCATGATCTCGCAGGTCGGTCCGGGGACCGGCTCAGCGGCGTCGTACCAGCGGGTGTCTTGGCTGGGGCAGAAGTACGGCCCGTTGAAGATCTCCTGCAGACACAGGATCTGCACGCCCTTGCGGCCGGCTTCTTCGATCATCGGGATGTGCTTGTCGAGCATCGCCTTTTGGATGTCGGCGACGGGCACAGACTCGTCGTTGATCGGGTTGCTCATCTGAATCATGCCGCATTTGACGATCTGCGGCGGCTTGATCTGCTTATGGCTGCTCATGCGGGGCTCAACTCCTGGCTGGCGACCTGTCTTGCGTGGGACTCTTGGGTGCGCGCGCACTGTATCACTCGCTGAGCTGTCCGAGGAGTCGTCGGGCGCGTTGGCGTGCAGATTCCAGCGCGGGGCGCTTGTCGGGGGCGGCCAGCGGCGTCGCTTCACTCAGTCGACTCGACGCTTGCGCCAGGGCGGCGCGGGCCTCGGCTTTGCGGCCGCGCGCCGACAGCGCCTCGGCCCAGAGCGTGAGCGTCTCGCCCAGCTTGAAGCGCTGACCGAAGTCCTTGGGTGCGGCCTCGACCAGCTGATCGCCCTCGCGGACAGCTGCGCGCAACGTGCCAATGGCGTCGAGCTTATCGCCCAGTTGGATGCGGCCGAGCGCGCTGAGCGCGTCGAAGAGCCCCGCCTGATTGCGGGGTTGCTGCGGGTAGAGCGTGACCAGCCGCCGCCACGCCGAAACCGCTTGTTGAGCGGCCTGCTGGGCCAAGGTCGCGTCGCGATACTGGGCCAGGCCGCTGCGCGCGCTCAGATAGAACTCGGCCGCGGCGCGATGCACCTCGGCCAGCGCTTCGAGCGCCGGCGGCGACGGTCGATCGCGCCCGGTGAGCGTCGTCAGGGTGCGCAGGGCTTCGCCGAAGTGTGCGGCCACGGCTTTGGCCGGGCCGGTCTGCTGCGTGATCTGCGCGAGCCGCAGGTGTGCCCGCACCGTCAACAGGCGAAGTCGATCGGTGCGCGGGTTGCTTTGCAGGCTCTTCGCGAGGCGTTCAACAGCCCAGAGCGCATGCCCGCGACGCGCCGCCTTGCCGGTGGCGCCGCGCCAGCGCCGCAGTCGAGCGTCGACGTCCTGGGCGGCGTCTTGAGCGAATTGCCGCAGAGCTTCGGCCTCCGTGGCGGCGAGCTGCGCTGCCTCGCGGGCCCGAGCGACGGTCTCGTTGAGGCCCTGCTCTTCTTCGTCGAGCGTGTCGTGGTTTTGGCTGAGTGCCCGCTTCGTCGCGCTGCGATCGTCCAGGGGGTCGGCCGCCTGCGTATGGGTGGCGCGGGCGCTCTGGAGGGCCTTGTGGGCGTCGGCGCCATCTCGGCGGGCGACGACCAGCAGCCCGAGCAGCAAGATGATGCCGCCCACAGCCGAGAAGAAGACGATCTTGAGTTTGTGTTTGTGCTCGGCGGCCAGGCCGCGGGCGTTGACGGCCTCTGCTTCGACACGGCGTTGTGCTTCGACGGACACCGCGCTCTGGGTGTCTTCGAACGCCAGCGCGGTCTGCTCGGCCGCGCCCACATATGCCCGCGCTTCGGTGCTCAAGATCGCGCGCAGTCGCTCGCGCTGGTGCTCGGGCAGATCGGCGCCAGTGTCGACCGTCAGCTGCGCCGAGTCGGGCAGCAGGCCCGGGTTGCGGCCGCCATGGCTCCACGCCGCGGCGCGTCGCTCGATGTCGGCCCGCCGCTCGATGACCACGCGATGCGCCGCCAGCAGGCCCCGCAGCCGCGGCCAGATGCGCAGCAACTCGGAGTGCGCCAGCCGAATGAGGCCATCCGATTCGTCCTGCACGAGCAGCGGATCCGGTGCGTCTGCGGCGCCGTAGGCGAGGCCCTTGACCAGCGCTGCGCCCTCGGGTCCTCCGCCGGCGATGGCCTCAGCGTCTGCACGCAGCAGGGCGATCGGCGCGTCGTTGCGGCCGCGCCCGGCGGTGATGAGCGAGAGCAACAAGGTGAGCGTACGATCGCGGCGAGAGTCTCGGAGCGTGTCTAGCCGCGTGTCGAAGGCGTGCCCCGGGCCGTATTGCAGCCCGCCGAGCGTCTCGTATTCAGCGAGGGTGGGGCGTCGGGTTCGATGCAGGCGCGCGAGCAGCCAGGCGAGGGGCCCCGGTGTGCCCGAGATGCGGCCGCTGTCGGTCACCAGCCTCTCGATCAGCGGTGCAGGCCAGCGGATGTTTGCCAGCGTTAGCGGGCCCTCGATGACCTGCCTGACCTGGCCCGGCATGAGCCCGCCCAACGTGAACACGACGCTGTGCGGCACCACCTCGACCAGCTTGGGCAAGACGTCGAGCGTGCGTCGGCTTTGGGACGTGCTGCCCGTCGTGATCAGCACCAGGGGCGCGTCGCCGTCTGCGAGGGTGCGGCCGAGCAGGGCGTCGAAGCGCGCCACGCCCGGATGGCTCATCTCGTGCGAGGTCGCCAAATCGTCGATGTGGTCGACGATCATCAACATGCCGGCCTGAGCAGGCAGGTGCTCGGTGAGCAGGCTCGTCAGCCCCCTGGGATCGTCGAGCGCCGCTTCAACGGTGGCCGCGTCGAAGCGGCGCGAGAACGCGTCGACCAGCGCACGCACCAGGCCTTGCATGGGATCGAGGCCCGGCCGAAAGGCGACGACAGACCAGTCGCTCGGCCCAACGCAGGCCCCGCGCAAGATGGCGCCGCACACGCCCGCGCGGGCGAAAGACGTCTTGCCCGCCCCCGACGAGCCCTCGACGCGCAGCCACCGCACGCCGTCGCGGCCGAGCAGGCGCGTGGCGTCGGTGATGTCGCGATCGCGGCCGAAGAACCAGCGGCCATCATGCAGCCCGAACGGGCGCAGGCCGGGGAAAGGGCGGGTCGCGACAGGCGCGGCGGCGGGGGGCTGGGTGCCGCTCTTCGCGCGCCGGCCCAGCTCGGCAAGGGTCGAAGAGAGGGCGCTGTGATCGCTGGGCAGGTGAATCGGGACGAAGCGGGCCGGCAGCGTGGCCGTGGCGCCCGCCCGCACCAGCGGGATGACCTCGCGGCCCACTTGGCGCAGCGCGAAGTCGACCTCAGCGGTCATCCACCCGACGGGGGTCTGGTCGGTGACGATGAGCACGATCTTGCGGCAGCGGCGCACGCGTCGGGCGACCTCGGCCATCCATGGCGTGTCGCCCTCGTCGGAGTGCACGGGTGCGGTGGCGACCAGCAGCCCCGCGGCGTCGAGGAAGCGGCAGATCGCGTCGCCAAGGCTGGCATCGGGCCGCGCGTAGCTGACATAGACGTCGTGATCGGTGTGCGGCATCGAGGGGTGCTATTATCACGAATTCAATCGCCTTGGACACGGTAGAGCAGCGCATGTGCACCATCCTGATAGGCGTCGGTACCGATCCTCGCGCGCCGATCGTCATCGCGGCGAACCGCGACGAGTTCTTCGCCCGGGCGAGCAGTCCACCCGCGGTGCTGCAAGAGCGCGGGCCGCGCATCGTCGGTGGGCGTGATTTGAAGGCCGGCGGCACCTGGATGGGCGTCACTGATGGCGGCTACTTCGTGGGCCTTACCAATCAGCGCACTGACGCGGGCCCCGACCCTCAACGGCGGTCGCGCGGCGCCTTGGTCATGGACGCGTTGCGCCGCGCCGACACCCCGGCGATCGGGGCGTGGCTCGCGACCCTCGATCCGCGCGACTTCAACCCCTTCAACCTGCTCTTCGGCGACGCGAGCGGCCTCAAGGTGGCCTACGCGCGTGACGCCGGTCTGCGCATCGATGCCGTCCCGCCAGGCTTCTCGGTGCTGCCCAACGACGTCCTCGATTCGACCCGCTTTCCCAAGGTCGAGCGGGCCCGCGGGCTGGTCGATGGCAGCTTGGTGAGCATGGAGCGGGCGCTGGCCGATACGCACACGCCCGCCGTGCCGACGTTCGGCCGTTGGCCACATGAGATCGTGCGCGCGCTGCATCGGCTCTGCGTGCAGACGCCCGAGTACGGCACGGTGTCAGCGACCAGCGTGGCGCTGACGCCGGGCGGCGTGACGCGGTACGCGTTTTGCGACGGGCGGCCGGGTGAGGCGCCGTTTGTCGACTCGACGGGCTTGCTGGTTTGAAGCGAGCTGGCTGGCGGTGGCGTCGCGCGGGTGGCGTCGCGCGGGTGGCGTCGCCCAGGTGGCGTCGCGCAGGTGGCGTCGCCCAGGTGGCGTCGCCCATATCAATGGACCCGGTCACCCTCGATCAAGGGCCCAAGCGCGCCCGAGAGTTCAGCATCTGTAAGGCGAATCACAGCCGCGCGATCATAGACGCTGGGTGCATGACCGACCTGACCCGACTCACCCGCCCGATCCGCCTGACCTTTCTGATGCTGCTGGCCGGC
>JBNMOZ010000313.1:0-7281 GCA_051276005.1 Bradymonadia bacterium
ATGGGCTCGAAGACGCGCTCATTCAGCTCTTCGAGATGCTGCTGGTGCACGATCCGGCTGCCTTCCTGAAGCGGCCCGAGCGCGCGATCCACATCCCACAGACCGGCGAGATGCCGCGCTCAGCGCAATACCTCGACCGCTTCTACGGCGCAGGCTTCGTGCCGCGTGAGAAGAAGCCGGCGGTCGTCGATTTGGCCCGCTGCCAGGGACCCTTCCTGCGCTCGGTCGATGCCGAACCGCTGCAAATCATCGACGCGGCCAGCCAGATCGCGTCCCTCGCGGCTGGCTTTCGGCCCGACGCGGTGCAGGCAGCGCTCGACGAAGGCCAATTCGATCCGTTCATGGTCGGCGCGCACGCGCCCGATTCGCCCACGGCCGCGCCGGTGCTCGACGCGTTTGCGGCGGCGCTCATCGAAGCCGCGCCGCCCGGCATGGACCATGTGACGTTCGTCAACGCGGGCGCCGAGGCCAATGAGAAGGCGTTCACGCTGGCGCGCCATCGGCGGCCCGGCTGCCATCGCATTTTGGCGTTCGAGGGGTCATTTCACGGGCGCACGCTGCTGTCGCTGTACAGCACCTACAACCCGATCAAGCGCGCGCCGTACGAGTTGCCCGGGTTCGAGACGACGTTCCTGCCGTTCCCGGTGGACGTCGAGCCGTATGCGGATCCGCTGATCCCCGCCGACTGGCGCGCGGCCTGGAGCGATCCGGACGGCCGCCGCGAGTGGCCTGACGACGACCGCATGGTCGCGCCCGAAGTGGCGGCGCTCAACGCCGTCGAGGCCCAGATTTTGGCCGGCAGCGCCTTGGCCTGCATCGTCGAGCCGTACCAGTGCGAGGGCGGCGACCGATCCGCGAGTCGGCGCTTCTTCCACGGCCTGCGCGCGCTGACCCGTGCGCACGGCATGCCGCTCATCTTTGATGAGGTGCAGTCGGGCTTCGGGCTGGCTGGGCATGGGGTGTATTGGGGGCAGCTGTTCCACCTGCTCGATGCAGAGGGCAACCCGGACGGGCCCGATTATATCGTGGGCGCCAAGCGCGCGCAGGTGGGCTACGTGATCTCGCGTGAGCCGGATCCTGAGCCCACGACCACGCACGCCGCCAGCGCGATCCGCGGCCACGCGCACCTTCGCCTTTTGCAGACCCAGCCGAGCCACGCCGCTCGCGCGCTGGAGCGCATCACCGAGTTGGCCAAGAAGTGGAAGGGCATCATCAGCCGTCCGCGGGTCTTTGGCGACGCGTTCGCCTTCGACATGCCCAACAAGGCGGCGGCCAACCACCTGATCGGCCAGCGCTTCTACCGCGGCTATATGGTCTACATCGCGGGCAAGCGCACCCTGCGCTACCGCCTCAATCGCGGCATGCGTCCGGCCGAAGTCGACGCCATCTTCGAGGTCGTCGATCGCAGCTTGACGGCCCTCGTCGAAGACGCGGGCGGGTGCGGCCCCGAGCTTGCCGATCGCATGAGCGACTGCAAGCCCGAGCCGTGGGACACGCCACGCCCGGCGCTGCCGGCACCGCCAGCACCATCTCTGAGCGCGATCCTCGCCGACCCGACCAGCGTAACCGCCGATCGGGCTTTGCGGTCGTTGGGGCCCATCGGCCGAGCAGATCGCACCCGCGCAGCGGAGCACCTTGGGCTGTCGAACGGCTGCACCGCGGCTGAGGCGCGCGCGGCGATCGCCGCCGCAGATCCAGAGAAGTTCTGGTACGAATCCGGCGTCACCGCAGCGCGTTGGGCGGCCGATCGCATCGGCACCCGCATCCGCGCCATCAACCTGGCTGAGTTTGATGCTCTAATCGACGCGGTCCAGGCCCTCGAAGCCGAGTGCTATGAGGCCGCGCGCCAAGACACCGTGGGCTACTTCCGCAACATCGTCGCCGCCAAGGACGCGATCGCCTTCGTCGCCGAAAATGGCGACGGGCTGGTGGGCATGACGTTTGGCGCACCGCTCGAGATGTGGCCCGACCTGGCCGGTCCGCGGCAGGACCCGTTACGGGGCCGCCGAAATACGCTGTACAGCGCCGATTTGACGGTCGCGCCACGCGCTCAGGGGCATGGCGTAGGGGCTCGATTGAGGGTCGCGATGATGCGCGGCGCCCTCGAAGCCAAGACCGACACCGGCGCCCCTCGATACGCGTTCATCGCGGGTCGCAATCAGGTGGGGCACGCCGACGCGATGTGGCGCCTCAACCAGAAGTACGGCGCCTACCAGGTCGCGTCGTACCATGGACAGTATGGCGCTGAGGCGGGGTTGACCCGCTACTACCGGCTGCCGCTGCGTCGCCATGATCGGCGCGCGTTCGAGACGCAGGCCGAGGCTGGGATGCAGGTCGAGGCTGCGCTCGAGTTCGGCGATGGCGTGATTATGCCCACCGGCGCCGCGCATCCGCTCTTGGTGCGCGCTCGCCAGCTGGGCGTCTTTGATGAGCCGGCGCTGACCAAGCTCACCGTGAGCAACTTCATCACGGCCGGATTCGCACGCTACTCCGAGTACTTGCAGCGCGTCGCGCCCAAGGGCAACCCGCACCTGTACTTCACCAGCAGCCCCGACGAGATGATCGACAAGTCGATCCGCGCGCTCAAGCACAACCGCAAGGCGGGGCGCTTGGTGATCGGCGTCGAGGGCGGCTGGACTGGTGGCGTCACGGCCGCGGCGCGCACCCTCTCAGGGCTCGACGGTGAGGGTCACTTCGGCTGGCCCAAGATCCCGCATCCGGCCGACGGCGACACCATCGCCGCGCTCGACGCGCTGGTCGCCGAGCATGGCGCCGACGCGCTGATCGGGGTCTACATCGAAGCGATTCAGGCCCGCACGGGTCGGGCGCTGACGGCGGAGCAATGGGACGCGCTGTGCACTTGGCGCAGCGCAAACCAGGTACCGATCGTGCTGATCGAGTCGAACAGCGGGTTGTATCGACATGGTGGCCCCACGTTCTGGTGGAGCGACGCGCAGTCGGCGCCGGCCGACGTGGTGCTGTGGTGGGCAGGCGGCCAGATCGGGCATGTCTTCAGCAGCGCAGCGACGTTCGTGAAGAAGCCGCTCACGCTGATCAGCACCTGGGACGGCGACGAGCTCTCGGCCGCCCGCATGCTCTGGCAGATGTACGCCACGCACGGGCTCGACGTCGCCAAGCAGGTCGCTGCGCTCGACGCCGCGCTCGAGGGCGTCGCGCATGCAGGGCAGGGGCTCTATCGCCATGTGCCCGTCGCCGACGCAGGCCGCGTTCAAACCACGCTGGCAGAGCAGGGGGTTCGGGTCGGCGTGCTGGGTGATCACATCATCGTCGCCCCGCCGTTGACCGCGTCCAGCGACGAATTCGAGCGCTTCGGCGCGGCCTTCAAAGACGCATTGTCGCGATGAGCACCGGACCGTCCAGCGACGCATCGGGCGGCGCAGCATCGGGCAGCGCAGCACTCTTGGCGCGGCAGAAGAAGCACGTGCTCTTCACGTGGTCGGCCCAGGATTCGGCGCGTCCGATCCACGTCGAGCGGGGCGATGGCGCGGTCTTCTTCGACCAGGATGGCCGCGAGTGGCTCGACTTCGAGAGCCAGGTCTTCAACGCCAACGCCGGCCACGGGCAACAGGCGATCGTCGACGCGATCAAGGCCCAGGCGCAGACGCTGCCGGTGGCGCATCCGGCGGCCGTCTTTGAGACGAAGGCCGCCTTGGGCGAAGCGCTGGCCGCGATCACCCCCGGCGATCTCGACCACTTCTTCTTGTGCCTTTCGGGCGCGGAAGCGATTGAGAACGCCTACAAGATCGCGCGCATGGTCACCGGCCGCAAGAAGGTGATCGCGCGTCGGCGCAGCTATCATGGCGCGAGCATGGGCGCGCTGTCATTGACGGGTGACTGGCGGCGTTGGCCGATCGAACCTGGCGTCTGGGGCGTGGTGCGCGCCGAAGATCCGTACTGCTATCGGTGCCCGTTCGGCCTCGAACCCAGCAGCTGCGGCACCCGGTGCGCGACGCATATCGAGCACATCATCGAGATGGAGGGCCCCGACACCATCGCGGCGATCTTCTTGGAGAGCATCACCGGCGCCAACGGCGGCTTCATCCCGCCGCCCGACTACTGGCCCCGCATTCGCGACATCTGCGACCGCCACGGGATCTTGCTCGTCGCCGACGAGGTGTTCACGGGCTTTGGCCGCACGGGCAAGTGGTTCGCCGTCGAACATTGGGGCGTCGTGCCCGACATCATCACGATGGCCAAGGGCCTCACCGGCGGCTATGCGCCCATGGGGGTCGTCGCGATGCGGCCCTTCATCGCCGAGCACTTCGCCGATCAGACTCTGTGGTGCGGGTTGACCAGCTACGCGCACCCGATCTCTTGCGCAGCGGCGTTGGCGGCCATCGCGGTCTACCGCGACCAGGGCCTGATCGAGCAGGCCGCCGAGCGGGGCGTCTTGCTCGAGGCGCTGCTCGAGGACCTCAAGTTGAAGTATCCGATCATCGGCGATATTCGCTCCATCGGCCTCTTCGGCACGATCGAGTTTGTCGCCGATCGAGAGAGCAAGCAGCCGCTCGTCGCGTACGCTCAGAACGCGGCGCCCGGTACGGTCTTGGCGCGTTTGCGTGACGGCCTGCGCGCGCGGCGCGTGCATGCCCCGATGAAGGGCAACTTCCTGCAAATTTGCCCCCCCACCTGCATCACTGAAGACCAACTGCGCGACGGCGTGGGTCGCATTGAAGCGGCGCTGATCGAGGCGCTCAAGGAGTCCGCGGCATGAGCAAGATTCTGGCAGACGCGCAGGCCGCCCTCGCCGACCTGTTTGAGGGCGCGCGCATCATGTCGGGTGGGTTCGGCTTGTGCGGCAACCCCGAGAACTGCATCCGCGAGATCGCCCGCCAAGGCACCGAGAAGCTGACGATCATCAGCAATAACTGCGGCAACGCGGGCAAAGGCCTCGCCGTCTTGTTGCAGCAGCGCCAGGTGGCGACCGTCGTGTGCAGCTACATCGGCGGCAACCCCGATCTGCAAGCGCAGATGCTCGCCGGCGAGCTCGAAGTCGAGCTCAGCCCGCAGGGCACTTTGGCTGAACGCATTCGCTCGGCGGGCGCGGGTTTGGGCGGCTTCTTCACCCCGACCGGCGTCGGCACCTTGATCGCTGAGGGCAAGGAAGTGCGCACCATCGACGGGCGCGAGTTCATCTTGGAGGACCCGTTGTCGGCCGACTTCGCCATCATCCGCGCGGAGTACGGCGATCCCTTCGGCAACCTCAGGTTCAAGGGCACCGCGCGCAACTTCAGCCCGCACATGGCGATGGCCGCCAAGATCACGATCGTCGAGGTCGACAACCTGGTGCCGCTGGGCGAGTTGAAGGGCGAAGACATCCACCTGCCGGGCGTCTTCGTGCAGCGGATCTTCCAGGGCCGCGACTACGAGGATCCGATCGAGTACCGGACGACCCGGCCTCGGGGGTAGGGCGGTCAATCGATCGATTGGTCCGTCAATCCCATGAACTCAACGCGAACCTCGCGAAGCCGAACGAACGCGCCCGCGTGAATCGCCCATTGTCCGAGGCTTGGTTCGTCCCGTGGTGCGAACAACGCTACCAGTGCCTCAGACCAATCGAGCTCAGGCAAATCCTCGAATTCACGCATCAGGGTCGCCTCGCGGCCTCGGTCGAACTTGGCGCGAAGCGCAGCGCTGAGCGGGTGATTGTCGTTCTTGACGAGTGTATGCAACCGCCGGAGACCCAGAGTCAGAAGCCGCCGCTCATCGTCGCGCGTTGGACGGAACGCATCGTCCGCATCCCTCGCGGTTGCGGGGTGGCTTCGAAGGCCCTGAACAAGCATGTACGCCATTAGCAGATCCATGGCAGTTCGCGCGTCGGTGCGCCAAATCTCTGCGACCATCAAAACGGCTGAACGAGCCGAGCGATTGGAGTGGGAGATTCGTTTCAATGGTCGAGCGAAGTCGGGCGCGTTCGGCACCAGTTCGTCGTGGCCTCGCGCCGTCCAGCCGCCATCGAAGAAGCGCCAATCCATGAGCGCCTCTTCGAGCCATCCGTCAGGCGGGAGATTGTCTGCGAGCACGTTGCCGTCGCCCGCAATTTCCAATACTTCTGCGACAAGCGTCAACGACGTCTGCCACCCGGTCGGCTCTGCCGCTCGGGCCAGCGTCGACCCGAGCACAAGGCCCAGCAGCATCACAGATCGAAGCGATTCCATACCTGACTCCAATAGGCCTGCTCCTCCGCGGAGAGCGTACTGTCGAGCTTCATTTCGCCGACAAGGTTCCCCAGTTTCTCCTTCGTGATCGGATGAATACTACGAATGGCCTCGGCCTCACTAGAGTACGGCGTGCCGCCGCCCATGGCGACCCCCGCGCTCTGAGTGACGAAGTAGTCTTCCGGGCTCGAAGTGGCCGCAAGGATGGCCGCAGCGATGACGATCGCCGGACCCAGTCGCTTCGCGCTCTTCAAGACGCTGGTGATTTCGGCGTGTCGCTTTAGGGACTTCTTTCCCAGATAGGGCGGCGCAACGAAGTTTGCCTCCACGCTCGTCTCACCGTTCGAGAAGCGCTGCACCGCCTCTTTGCGCTGCACCCCCTCAGCCGGCGCCTTCACCCCCGTAAACTGATCCAACAGATCCGCCGCGCTCTTGCCCTGCACGACCCGATCGGCCACCGCGTCCGCGTGGCACTCGTACTTGTCGCCCACCTGCCCAACGCCGCCGCTCAGTTGCACCCCGGCGCGCTGCTGCACGATATGCGCGGCTTCGTGTGCCGCCGTATGCAGCGTCGGCGATCCGCGAAACGCGACGCTGTTGCCCGTCGCATAGGCCTCGGCGCCGATCGCGTCGCTGGCGGCCTTGGCTTGACCGCCGACGAAGGCCTGCACGCTGCCCACATTATGGTGGCCGAAGCTCTTCTGGATCGTGTCGAGGTAGGGCAGGGCGCCGCCTGAACCCTCAACGCCCTGAGCGGCGGAGGCGAGCACGGCCGAGGTGTCTGCCTCGGGGTCTTGGCCACGCATCTGCGCGATCATCTGGGCTTTGAATTGCGCGTTGTGGGCGAGCTGGCCGCTCACGTCATGGCCGTTGGCGCGGCGTTGAACGGCATTTGAGGCGGCGTCTCGATCGAGGCGGGCGAAGGCACGGGCCTGATTCGTGGTCTGCGTCGGCATGCGGGCTCTCAGAGTGATGGGGGGCGTCGGTGCCCACGTAACCCCCATCGGCCGCTCGGGCTGCGTGTCGCACGATATTTCTTAGGTATCTGAATTTATGGAGAAAAAATATCGATAAGTCACATTCGCGATCAGCGCGGTGGCTC
>JBNMOZ010000314.1:0-7276 GCA_051276005.1 Bradymonadia bacterium
TGCCGGTCGCCGTTGATCGCTATCTGGTGGGCCTGCCGGCCGCGGCGATCCGCGACGTGCACCTGCTGCTCATGTGCATCGAGCACGCCACGCTGCTTCAACTCGACGCGCGCTTCACAGCGCTGGGTGTGCCGGCGCGCGCCCGCTACCTCGACCGCTTCAGCCGCACAGCACAAGGCATGACGGCTTGGCGCGGTCTGCGCGATCTGTGCTGCATGGGCGTGTACCAGCAGCCGATCGCCTGGCCCGCCCTGGGCTATGACGGCCCCACCATCGGTGACGCGGCGCGCCCAGATGCGTATGGCGCCCTGTTCTCGCGGGCGCTGCCGCCGGGGTGGCAGGCCGGATGATCCACGACGCCTCACAGTTTGCGCCGGGCCGCATGACGGCCGACCTGTGCGTGATCGGGAGCGGCCCTGGTGGTCTGACCGCGGCAACCATCGCGGCCGAGGCGGGCCTGCGCGTCGTCCTGCTCGAAGTCGGCGGCTTGGTGACCCCCGCGCAGATGACCCAGCGCGAAGAGCAGATGCTGCCGCGCCTGATGTGTGAGGCGGGCACCCGAACAACGGTCGACCGCAGCATACGGGTGCTTCAGGGGCTGGGCGTGGGCGGCTCTTCGCTGCATAACCTTAACCTGTGCAAGCGCATTCCTGCGCCGGTGCTGCGTCGGTGGCGGGCCCAGCGCGGGCTCTCACACCTGCCCCCAGCGCGCTGGGACGCGTTGTATTCAGAGGTTGAGACGCTGCTCGCCGTGTCGGCGATCCCGGCGGGCCTGATGAACCCGCACAACCAGTTGCTCGCCGACGCCTGCGCCATGCTGGGCTGGCAAGGCGGCACGTTGACCCACAACCGCAGCGGCTGCGTCGGCAGCGGGTTCTGCGAGATCGGCTGCGCGTTCGACGCCAAGAACAACGCCCTCAAGGTCTTCGCGCCGCGCTTCGTGCGCGCCGGTGGCACGATCCTCACGCACTGCCAGGCGATCCGCGTGCAGCACCGGGGCCGCCGGGCGCGCGGGGTTCAAGCCGTGGCCCTCGATCCGATCACCAGAGCGCCCGTGGGCACCGTGCAGATCGACGCGCCGCGGGTCTGCGTGGCGGCGTCTGCGACCGGCACCCCCGCGATCCTGCTGCGCTCGAAGATCCCTGACCCGGGCGGCGAGACGGGCGAGCGCCTGCATTTGCATCCGTCGGTGGTCGTAGGCGGCGACTTCGAGTCGCCCATCCGGGCGTGGGCGGGCATCCCGCAGTCTTATGAGTGCACCGAGTGGCTCGACTTCGAGACCGAGCGGCATCGCACCTGGATCGTGCCCGTGTTCGGGCACCCGATGGGGGTGGCCACGCTGGTGCCGGGCGCCGGGTCGGTGCACCGCGCGCGCATGCAACGCTTCGCGCATATGGGCGCGCTGACGGCGATGCTGCACGACCATACGTCGGGCCGCGTACAGCCCGACGGCGACCTGGGCGTGCGCATCGAGTACTGGCCCGACGCTGCCGATCGCGCCGAGCTTGCCCAGGGTTTGGCGCGCTGTGGCCGGCTGCTCTTCGCGGCCGGCGCGCGCCAGATCTTCGTGCCCGGTCACCCCACCCCGCACCTCAGGCGGGGCGACGATCCGAGCGCGTTGGCGCTGACGCAAATTCGACGAGGGCGTGTCGATGTCTCGGCCGTGCATCCGATGGGCAGCGTACCGATGGGCGATGATCCATCCCGCGCGGCCGTCGACAGCCGCGGGGCGCACCACCATGTTGGCGGGCTGTGGGTCAGCGATGGCTCATTGTTCTGCGGGTCGATCGGCGTGCCGCCCCAACTGTCGATCTACGCCCTGGGCCTACACGTCGGTCGGAGCATCGTCGTCGAGGGATAGCGGCGTAATCCGCACCTGGGTGGCGCGGTGCGCCAACACGTCGACGACCTCGAGTTGCAGGCCCTCATCGGCCAAAATGACCTTGTCGCCCTTGCGCGGCAAGCGCCCAAGCTCGCTGACGACAAGCCCTGAGAGCGTGTCGACATCAGGCCCGGTCTCAAACTCAATCCCCAGCCGACTGCGCAGCACGCTCAGCGGCAGCAGGCCCCGCACGGTCGTCACGTCGCCGTCTTTGACGATGTCGGGCTCTTCAGCATCGAACTCGTCTTGCACCGTGCCCACGATCTGCTCGAGCACGTTCTCCAAGGTCACGACGCCGACCGCGGTGCCAAACTCGTCGACGACCAGCGCCATATGTGAGCGGGTCCGCCGCATCTCGGCCATCAGATCGGGCAGCATGAGCGAGTCGGGTACCCGCAGCATCGACCGCCGCACTTCGGCGAGGCCCTTGGGCGCGCCCAGCAGATCCTTGACGTGGATGAGGCCGACAGTGGCGTCGAGCGTGCCCTGGCAGAGCGGGTAGCGGGTGTGCTTTTGCGCCGTGGCCTGCTTGAGCGCGTCTTGAACGGAGGCATCGACCTGCACGGTGATCACGTCGCGGCGCGGCACCATGATTTGGCGGCAGCGCACATCGTCGAAGCGCAGCACGTTGGCCACCATCTGCAGCTCGGCCGCGCTCACCTGCCCCGACTGCTCGCCCATACGCACCAAGGCCATGATCTCGGCCTCAGTGGTCACGGTGGCGGGCAGGTTGCCGGTCAGCGAGCGGGTCACCCACAGGGTAAAGCGCACCAGCGGACCCAGCATCCAGACAATGAAGGCGAGCGGGCGCGCGATGTGGCGCCAAGTGCGCCGCCAGCGCGTCGCGCCGATGGTCTTGGGGATGATCTCGGAGAGGAAGAGAATGCCCAGCGTCAGCAGCACCGAGAAGATGGGCAGCGCGATCCAGGCGTGCGGACCCGCGAACTCTCGACCCGCCACGTTGCCCGCGTAGGTCGCGCCGGCCGTGTTCGCGATGGTGTTGAGGATGAGGATCGCCGACGTCGAGCCGGTGATGTTCTTTTTGAGACCGAGGAACGTCTGGGCGATCTTGTCGTCGCCTTGCGCCTCGATCGTCACCACTCGCGCTGAAAACAGCGTCGCCTCCATCAACGAGCACATTGCCGAGATGACGAGAGTAGAGACGACGAGGATGACCAGAAGGCCCATTCTTGCTCCGCAATAATCGCGCGGACCGTACCGTGCGTCGACGTAAGGGCCAAGCATTGTAGAGAAAGGGATTGCGCCCGAGAAGCTTAACGTCTCGAAATCGCCTAAAATTCGCACCCACCCTGCTTTTGGCTGGTCAGAGAAGTCTGGGCAGCCGAACCACTTTTGCGGCATCAAACGCCCCATAGCCCGCCGGATACAGGCTGAATTGGCCGCGCCCGGTCGGTCGGGCCAGGCCCAGCGGGTCGCGAAGACGGCTCGCGAAGAGGGTGACGACCCGCCGCATGAAGGTCCGTCGCTTCAAGGCAGCCACCCGGCGTAATTGAAACCGCCGTGCCTCGCTGCGGTCGACCGACATTGTATCCGCACCACGAGGCTGCCAGAGTCGGGCGCTCATGAAGGAGAAGCGATGCGCGGTTTAGGATGGGTGTGGGTGCTGCTCGCCGTGGTCGGCTGTGACGACGGCGGCGCTTCGAGCGTCGACGCAGGCCTGGATTCAGGCGCGGGCGAGGTTGATGCGCGAGCCGACGACGCCGACGTGGCTGCGGTCGACGCGGGGGCGGACGCCCAGGTCACCGACGCCCAGATTGCCGACGCCATGGGTGATCCACACCCTGGGCTGCGCGATCCGAGCCTCGCTGATGAGACCGCGCCTGACACCTTCGCCGTGCGCTTCGAGACCACCGCCGGAGACTACGTCGTCGACGTCACGCGCGCCTGGGCCCCCCGCGGCGCGGATCGCTTCTACACCCTGGTTCGCATCGGCTTCTACAACGATGTCGCGTACTTCCGCGTCCTTGACGGTTTCATGGCGCAGACCGGCCTCAACGGTGATCCAGCGGTCACCGAAGTCTGGAACCGCAAGGCGATTGAGGACGATCCCGTCGCCGAGACCAACAGCCGTGGCCGGCTGACCTTCGCGACCGCGGGCCCCAACACCCGCACGACCCAGGTCTTCTTCAACTTTGGTGCGAACGGGTTCCTCGACGACCAGGGCTTCGCGCCCTTTGGCGAGGTGCGCGACATGACGACGCTCGACGCGCTCTACAATGGCTATGGCGAGGGCGCGCCCAACGGCATGGGGCCCGACCAGGGCCGAATTCAGACCGAAGGCAACGTGTATTTACGCGGATCCTTCCCCGAACTGGACTATATCGTCCGCGCGTCCATCACCGAGTAGCCTGAGCGCGCGATCCGAACAGGTTGCGCCTGATGACGGTATTGATGAATAGAAGCTGCCCAGTGACCGAGGAGCATCCGTGGAGTGGTTGACCGCCTATCTTGAACAGTTCACCTACATCGGCGTAGCGGTCTCGCTGTTCCTCGCGGGCCTGGGCTTCCCCCTGCCCGAGGACATCCCGCTCATCTTTGGCGGCGCCATGGCCGGCGCGGGCAAGATCAACGTCTGGGTCCACTTCGCGATCAGCATGGTCTTCATCGTGGTGGGCGACACTTGCCTCTACTTGATCGGCCGCAAGATCGGCAACGTCTCGGAAGGCGGCGGCCGCATCGCCAAGCTGCTGACGCCTGAGCGTCGCAAGAAGGCAGAGGCGTTCTTCGAGAAGTATGGCAACTGGACGATCTTCGTCGGGCGCTTCTTCGCGGGCTTCCGCGCTGCGGTCTATCTGACGGCGGGCACGGTGAAGTTCCCATTGGGTCGCTTCATGCTGCTCGACTTCTTGGCCGCGCTGATCTCGGTGCCGATCTGGATCTATTTGGGCTGGATCTTCGGCGAGAACTGGCACGAGGTCATCGACATCTTCAAGCGGTACCAGTGGTGGGTCGTCGGCGGCATCGTGCTGATCGTCGCCGCCATCTGGTTCATCATGCGCACTCGCAAGAAGCGCGCTGCCTTGGCCGCTGCCGTGGTTGAAGCCGCCGACGCCGCGCTCCCCGACGCCGCGCTCTCCGACGAGGCCCTCCCTGAGGCCCCGCGCCCAGACGCCGCGCTCCGCGAAGCAGATACGCCGGCCGAGTGATCCCGGCGTGCTCCGCCGAGCGTCCGCTTTGCGCATGCACTCGGCCGACGAGATGGAGATGGATGCGACGCGCGCTGAGCCTTTGGATCGTGATCTCCAGCGTGGCGGGCTGCATGCCCCGCCCGACTGTAGACCCTGCGCCGCCCTCACCCCTCGAAGCCCCCAGTTGTGCCCCCGAAGAAGCCGCCTTCGTCTATCGCCGCCGCATCGCGCCGCTGCTCGACGACGATCGCCCGGCCAGCTGCAATCAATGCCACCTGCAAGGCATCGACCTGCGGGGCTTCGTGCGCGAGACCGCCTGCCAGTCGATGGCGTGCCTGGTCGAAAAAGACCTGGTCGATCTGCAGACGCCGACCCAGAGCGGCATTCTGGCGCTCATCGATCGCGCCCGCGGCGGCCCGACACCGCAGATCGCCGAGGCGGAGTACCAGGGCTTCCTGGCGTGGATCGAGTACAGCGCCCGCTGCCATGCCCAGGCGTGCCCGCCGATGGCGAACGCGTGTGCGTCGCCAGAGCCGATGCCCGATCGCGGCGTGACCGACGCGGCAGTGACAGCCGACGCGGCCCCCGTCGACTGGTACCCAGCCGACGCCGCCCCCGCCGATACGATCGTAGACATGGCAACGCTCGACGCGTTCCTCGCCGACGCCGGCCCTGACCATGTGCGCCACGTGCCGGGCTTGCGCGACGATCTGCGGCCCTGCAGCGCGTACGGCCTGACGCTGCATTTTCAGGCGCGGGTCATGCGGTGGCGCCGTCGATGCCATCATTGTCATGCCGACGATGGCATCACGGCGGGCACCCGCGGCGCGCCTTTGTGGATGGTCGACGGTTCGGACTTCGAGTCGGCTCGGCAAACCGCCGCGCGCGTGCTGGCGGCGGGCTACGTCGACCTCGCCGCCCCTGATCAATCGCTGCTGCTGCTCAAGCCCCTCACCGAGCGCGCCGGCGGCGTCGAGCACGGCGGCGGCAACAAGTTCACCCGCGACACCGACCCGGCGTACCTCGACTTCCGCAGCTGGATCGAGGGGATCGCGCGCTGCGGCGTCCCCGATCTGGAGAGCATCGCCCCGCCCCCAGACGCCGCGCTGCCCGACACGGGTCTCGTCGACGCCGGCGCACCGCCGATGCAGGGCGCCGGCCGCCCGCGCCCTCTCTCGACGTACTGCACCTGCATGCTCGACCGCTGCCACGAGACGTTCCACGGCCTGTGGGGCGATGACGACGGCACCGCCCGCATCGTCTGTTTGCAGCAGGCCGCGCGGCTCTCGCCCGAAGCATTGAGCTGCCGCCAGGCGGTCTGTTCTTCGGCGCCGCTGCTGCCCGACAACGCCGAAGATGTGGTGCTTTGCGCGGGTGCTGTCGGCTCTGGGCTCTGCGAACTGCCGTGAACGCAGCCTTGCGCATGCTGGGGGTGCACGCTGTGACACTCCCCCCGCGACCCGCCGACCGCGTAGGCTGACCGCATGAACGTAAACGCGCTCATCGATGCCATCGTCCGCCAAACCACGGTGCTGATCGCCCATCTGGCGACCGCCGCGGGAGTGCGCGCGCCCCTGGCCCATGTGGCCAACCAGATCTTCCTCGATCTGGTCACCGAGCTGCGCAACCAGGGCGTGGGCGGCAAGGTCATCGCCGACATGTTCGGCATGGCCTTGCGCACCTACCACGCCCGCGTGCGCCGACTGTCCGAGAGCGCCACCGATCGCGGCCGCACCCTCTGGGAAGCCGTGCTCGCCTATGTGCAGGAGCAGGACCTCGCCCAGCGCACCCAGGTGCTGCACCGCTTCCGCTATGACGACGAAGCGACGGTGCGCGGCGTGCTCAACGACCTCGTCGAGAGCGGGATGATCTTCCGCGCTGGCCGCGGCGAGCGCACCGTGTATCGCGCCGCGCAGGCGGGCGACGTGGCGGATCCGACGGCCGATCCCATCGAGGCCGACGCGACCTTGGTGCTGGTCGCTATCAACCGTTTTCAGCCCGTCTCCCGCGCCGACATTGAGCATGTGGTGCGGCTTGAAGAGGGCGCGCTGGCGATCGCGCTCGAGCGCCTCGAAGGCGATGGCCGCGCCACCCGCGAGGCGGTCAAGGACGGCGCCGAAGACGGTGAGCTGTGGCGCTGCGAAGAATGCGTGATCCCCTTCGGCACGCCGGTGGGCTGGGAGGCCGCGGTCTTCGATCATTACCAGGCCTTGGTCACGGCGCTGTGCACCAAGCTGCGCATCGG
>JBNMOZ010000315.1:0-7255 GCA_051276005.1 Bradymonadia bacterium
GGCGCCGGCTTGCCCGGCGGTGGCGGCGGTGGTGGCGGCGGCGCGGCGGTCATCGGAAATCGCGCGGGCAGCGGCGGCGGTGGTGGCGGACCCGGCTGCGGCGGCGGCGGCGGCCTGGGCGGCGGCGGCGGCGGCGCATCGATCGCCCTGCTGCTCGCCGACTCGACGGGCGCCCAGCTCAGCGGCGTGCGCATCGTAGCGCGTGACGGCGGCGATGGCGGCGGCGCGGGCGCTGCGGGAGCCAGCGGCGCGGGCGGCCCAGGCGGCAGTGGTGGCAGCGGCCGAGAAGCATTCGCATGCGGCGGATTGGCAGGCCCAGGCGCCGGCGGGCGTGGCGGCAACGGCAGCGTGGGCGGCCCAGGTGGCGTCGGCGCGGGCGGCCCGGGTGGGCCATCGGTCGCGTTGTGGTGCGTGCAAACCCAGGTGGCGCTCGACGCGGTCGAGTTGGACGCCGCAAACGGCGGCATCGCCGCGGCGGGCCCCGACGGGATTCGCAGCGGCGCCGTCGGCTGCGCCGATTGATATGCGCGGGCTGCTTCTGCTGATCGCGCTGTGCGCATGTGACGAAAGCGCAGCCCCCATCGACCCGATCGCCTTCGATCAGGCGCGCCCCGAGGCTGCGCAGGACGCGGCTTTTGACGCGCGGCTCGATCTGGGTGCCCCCGACGCGGGCCAATCCGACCAAGATCTGCCCGACCAAGACCTGCCCGACCAAGGCCCATTCGACCAAGATGTCGCTGACCAAGGCCTGCCCGACGCGGCGCCCCCGGCCCAGCCCGCCCGCCACGTCGCCTTGGGGTTGGTCACACCGGGTGATCCCGTGACCCTCGAGGTGCCGCGAGGCGCCCGAAGCGTGCTGGTTCAGGCGCGCGGCGCACCGGACGGCGTCTACCTGATCGGCAACCTGACCGGCCCGCAAGGCGCGTTGACCGACGCCCGCGGGCGCGGCACATGGCGCGGCAGCCCCAACCCAGAGGTGGCCGTCGCGCTCTGGCCGCCGACCGATGTTCGCGCCGCGAGGCTGGCCCCGGGCGCCTATACCTTCGAAGTGCTCAGCGCGCTGCCCGCAGCCGAGCAGGTCGAGGTCGAGGCGTACATCGGGTTCGGGGCCAGCCGCTTGCGCGTCAACGTGTTCTTGCCCCCGGGCCTCGGGGTGGCGCTCGACGATCCGTCGCTGGTGGTGATGATGAGCACCCTGCAACGCAAGCTCGGTGCGCTGCTCGAGGTCGAGGTCGAGGCGGTGCCCGCGCTGCTGGCTGACGGGGCGCCGGTCGACCTCGAGATCAACGGTGAAGAGGGCGACTACGACCAGCTCAGCGTGCTCGGCGCGGCGGCCCCCGATGTAGGCGAGGGCCTCGACCTGTACTTGATGGGCCAGGTCGTCGACGCCGGTGATCGACAAGGCGGGTTCGCGGGCGGGCTGCCGGCCCCAATCGGGTTGCGCGGCAGTCGAGCGGCGGTCACGGCGATTCGCACGCCACTGCTCGAGGACTTCCCGGTCGCCGTCGCCGATCTCGCGGTCCACGAGCTGGGGCACGCGCTGGGGCTCTATCACACCACCGAGCCCTTCGCGGATCGCTTCGATCCCGTCAGCGATACGCCCGAATGCCCTGCCAACTGCGACCGAGACGGCGACGGCGTGCTGTTGGCCAGCGAATGTGGGCGCCAAGACAGCCGCACCCCGCCCTGCCAGGGCGCCGCCGACAACGTCATGTTCTGGACCCTCGGCGGGCGTCGCGATCACACGGCCGGCCAGACCCGCGTCGCTCGCGGACATCCGGTCTTGTCGCCCTGACCGCGTTGTTGCTTCGACCCGGTTGTCGCTTTGACACACATGTCGCATCATCCGGCGGTGCACCTCTCAAGGAGTCCCCATGCGCCGCCTGATCGCCGCCCTGTCCCTGTCTGGCCTCACTGTCTCTGGCCTTGCGCTGGGGCTGGCCGGCTGCGGCGCCTCGCCCGAAGAGAAGAAGGGCCCCGACTTCTGCGAGATGGCGGCCGTCGAGTTGAAGAAGCGCCTCGGCCCCGAGTTCGACAAGATCATCAGCGGTCGCCGGCTGCCGCCCATGGGCTGCGCGATCATCTATCGGCAGGTGCAGGAGGAGTTCATGGGCGAGGTGGCCGGCGAGTCGAACAACGCCTTCGTCGACCAGAAGCTCGCCTTCATGCTGCCTGACGGGCGCGGCAAGCCGGTCTTGACGCTGATCGGCGCGTCCGACGCATCTCCGGGGCCCGTGCTGCTCGAGCTCAAGTCGAAGGAGCTGACGGGCGACGCGCCGGCCGAGGTGGTCGTGCGCGAGACGGCGACGCCGGACTACTCGGGCGTGCGGGCCTTCAGCTACTCGTCGGCCGCGTCGGTGCCGACCGAGATCTTCTCGACCAGCCTGAAGGTGAAGACCCCCGAGGGCATCGACATCGCCGCGCGCTGGGGGCTGGGCGACTACAAGGGCGCCAAGGCGATCATCCTCGACGGCGCCGGCACCAAGAAGATCTTCACGTGGAACCGCGCCGCGAAGCGCTTCACATACAACGAGGTGGCGACCGCAGCCGTCGCGCCCAAACCCGTCGCGCCGGCAAGCACGGAGAAGACTGACGGCCTCGACATCAAGCTGCCCTGACCGGCCGCTGCTCTCGCCCCCCGCCGCTCTACCCCCACCGATCGTGCAGCCAGATCCACTGGGTCGGGTATGCCCGCACCGCCCCCTCCAGCTTGGCCATCGCGTCGTCAAGTCCCTCAACCTCTTCAGCAAAGACCCGATGGACGCCATCGATGCGCGCCGTCCAGGCGAGCAGCGTCGGTGCGCCGCTGAGGGCCGCTAAGCGCTCGAAGGTCAGCGGTGTTGGCGCCGGCCGACCCATGAACATGACCGGTCGGCTACGCTCGCGCGTGCGCTGATCGATGAAGACCGCGACGACGCCGCCCGCCTGCAAACGACGCGTCGCCGCACGCGCCTGGCCGGTCGACAGCGTGCGCACCCCTAAAGCGGCCCGGGTTTGCCACAGCCAGCGGATCAAGGGGCTCGGTTTGGGTGCGGCTGCGATGGCGGCGAAGTCGATCCGCTGCGCCAGCGCGGCGGCCATCAACTCCCAGTTGCCCAGGTGCGCGGTCGCGACGAGCACGCCTTTGCCCTGCGCCTGGGCGGCTTCAAAGCACGCCCAGGCCGCGGGCTCGATGACCACACGCTCAACCCACTGGCGGGCGCAGGCGAACTCGGCCGCCCGCCGTCCCAGATCGGCCCAGCACGCACCGCGTCCGCGTTGAACCAGGCCGATGAGTCGTCCGAAGCCGGCGCCGGTCGCGGCAGAGAGTGGGCGGGGTAGGATTCGCAGGCACCCGACGAACATCGCCAGAACGATGCGCGCGCAGCCATGGCGCAGTGGGCGCGTCGCGGCGCGCAGGCGGCCTATCGGGGCGCCTCGATCACACGCCGGGCGGCGTCGATCATCTGCACCTCGGCCGCGAGGCGTTCGAACTGCGCCACGGTGAGCTGGGTGGCCGCGTCGCTGCGCGCGTTGGGGGGGTCGAGGTGCACCTCGGCGAAGAGCGCGTCGATGCCGATCGCGGCGGCCGCGCGGGCCAAGGGGAACGCCATCTCGCGCTCGCCATCGGTGCTGGGGCCGGCGCCGGGGCGCTGGTTGGAGTGGGTGCAATCGAAGACGATCGGCACGCCCGCGCTGCGCATCCAGACCAGGGCGCGGGGATCGAAGACCAGGTCGCCATGCCCGAAGCTGGTGCCCCGCTCGCAGACCCACACCTCGGCGTCGGGGATCTTGCCCCGCACGTGGACCATCGCCCGCGGATCAAGAAATTGACCGCGCTTGATGTGCACCGGCAGGCCCGTCGCGGCGGCGGCCACGAGCAGGTCGGTCTGGCGACAAAGGAAGGCCGGAATTTGAAGGACATCGGCGACCTGCGCGACCCGGGCGCACTGCTCAGGCCGGTGCACGTCGGTCATGATCGGCAAGTCATAGCGCGCTTTGACCTCGGCGAGGACCCGCAGGCCCGCATCGATGCCGGGTCCGCGGAACGCATCGGCGTGCGTGCGGTTGGCCTTGTCGAAGCTCGCCTTGAAGATGATCGGCAGGTCGAGCGCGTGCAGCCGCGCGGCCACTGCCAGCGTCTGGTCGAGGTCTTCGATGACGCACGGCCCCGCCAAGAAGACGAGCGGGTGCCCGTCGCCAACGGGCGGCGTCAACTGCTGGCGCGATGCGCGAGCGCGGCCTTGACGAACGCCGCGAAGAGCGGATGCGGCGCGTACGGGCGCGACTTGAACTCGGGGTGAAACTGGCAGCTGACGAACCACTTATGCTCGGGCAGCTCGATCATCTCGACCAGCTCGCCGTCGGGGGAGAGGCCCGAGAACCGCAGGCCCTTCGCGATCATGCGCTCGCGATAGTCGTTGTTGACCTCGTAGCGATGCCGGTGCCGCTCGTCGATGGTCGGCTCGCCATAGATCGCGGCGGCCTGGCTGCCGGCGTCCAACGCGCAGGGCCACGCGCCCAGGCGCATCGAGCCGCCCTTCTTGGTGACGCTGCGCTGATGGGCCATCAGATGAATGACGGGCTCACGGCAATCGGCGTCGAACTCCACCGAGTTGGCCGCGCCGATGCCGCACACGTTGCGCGCGAACTCGATGACCGCGACCTGCAAGCCCAGGCAGATGCCGAAGAACGGCAGGTCGGTCTCGCGGGCATAGCGAATCGCCGCGATCTTGCCCTCGACCCCACGCTTGCCAAACCCACCCGGCACGAGCAGCGCGTCGACGCCGTCGAGCAGCGCCGAGGCGCCGTGCTTCTCGACGTCTTCGCTGTCGATGTAGCGCAGATCGGCCTTCGCCCCGTGCTTGAGGCCGCCGTGCAGCAGCGCCTCGTGCAGGCTCTTGTAGGCGTCGGTGTGGTCAACGTACTTGCCCACGATGCCGATGGTGACGCGCTGGGTCGCCGCGGCCATCTGCTCGTTGAGCTTCACCCAGCGATCGAGCACCGGATCGCGGGTCCAGATGTTGAGGTATTCAACGACCAGCGCGTCGAGGCCCTGGCGATGAAAAGCCAAGGGCACCGAGTAGATGCTGGGCAGGTCGCGCCCAGTGATGACCGCCTCGCGATCGACGTTGCAGAACAACGCGATCTTCTTCTTGAGCTCGACCGACAGCTCCCGATCGCAGCGCGCCACGATGATCTCGGGCTGCATGCCAATCTCGAGCATGCGCTTGACGCTGTGCTGGGTCGGCTTGGTCTTCAGCTCGCCCGCCGCGGGGATGTACGGCACCAGCGTGACGTGCACGTTGATCGCGTTGCCGCGACCGGCCTCGACCTTGAGTTGGCGCAAGGCTTCGAGGAACGGCAGCGACTCGATGTCGCCCACGGTGCCGCCGATCTCGGTGATGCACACGTCGACGTCTTCGGCCCCGCGCTTGACGAAAGATTTGATCTCGTCGGTGATGTGCGGGATCACCTGCACCGTGCCGCCCAGATAGTCGCCGCGGCGCTCTTTCTGGATAACGTTCGCGTAGATACGCCCGGTGGTGATGTTGTTGGCCTTGCTCATCGTGGCCGACGTGAAGCGCTCGTAATGCCCCAAATCCAGGTCGGTCTCGGCGCCGTCGTCGGTGACGAAGACCTCGCCGTGCTGGAACGGATTCATCGTGCCCGGATCGACGTTGACGTAGGGGTCGAGCTTGATGTGGGTGACCGTGAGGCCGCGCGCTTCGAGCAGGGCACCCACGCTCGCGGCGACGATGCCTTTGCCGATGGACGACGCGACGCCGCCAGTGACAAAGACGTGCTTGGTGGGACGTCGGTTCTTGCTCATGCGCTCCTCGGCGTTTGTCGGGCCGCCAGCCATGCTTCGGCGGCGACCAGATCTGCAGGGGTATCGATGCTGGGGCCCATGGGCCCAATCGGCGCGACCGCGATCGGCCAGCCGGCTTCAAGCCAGGCAAGCTGCTCGAGATCTTCGGCGACGCTCAACGGGCCACGGGGCAGGTGTGCGACGGCACGCAGAGCGTCGACGGTGAAGCCGTACAAACCCACATGCCGCTCGCCCGGGATCGCCGCGCGCGAGAAGTACAGCGCCCGGCCGTCCTGTGCGCGCACGACCTTGACGACATTCGGCGCGGTCCGCTCGGCCGGATCAAGGGGCGCGGCGAGGGTCGCGATGCAGGCCCCCGCGCGCAACGCATCGACCAGCGCATGCAGCGCCTCGGCCGATACGAAGGGCTCGTCGCCTTGCACGTTCAGCACGAACCCCGTCGAAGCCAATTCATCATTCGAATCAATCAGTTCCAATGCATGCGCGATGCGCTGCGTGCCCGAAGAGCAGGGCCGATCAACGCGCACCGCGTGCCCACCATCTGCGATCACAGCGGCCTCGATGCGGGCATCGTCACAGGCAACATAGACCGCGTCGACGCACCCGCTCTCACGCACCGATCGAACCACATGGCAGATCAGGGGCAGGCCGGACAGATGGCAGAGGGGCTTGTCTGGTAGGCGCCGGGAACCAGCGCGAGCGGGGATGATGGCGGTGATCCGTCCCGCTTTCATCGCAGGGTTCTAACAAACACCACCGACCGCGTCGAGCGGCATCGAACGGAGCCGAGTCGGCGTCAGTGCGCCCGCCTCACTCAGTCGCCCCGCTTGAGTCCGTCCGCCCGCTTCAGTCGGCGAACACCTGCGTCCACAGCGGGCGCCCATTGCAGGCCACGTAGCCGACGCCAATGCGGCCCCAGCCGTTGCCGAGGATGTTGGCGCGGTGGCCGGGGCTGTTCATCCAGCCGGTGTGCACCTGGTTGGCGTCGCGCTGGCCCAAGGCGATGTTCTCGCCGGCCGCGCGAAACTGCACGCCTTCGCGGCGCATGCGATCCCAGGGCTGGCTGCCGTCGCGGCCCGTGTGGCTGAAGTAGCTCTGCGTGCACATGTCTTGGCTGTGGCTGCGGGCGGCGACGACCATGGCGCCGTCGCAGCTCAGCGTCGGTAAGCCCGCCATGCTGCGGGTGCTGTTGGCCAGCTCGACGACCGCGGTCTCTTCACCGCCACCGCAATCGCCGCCGCTGACGGGCGGCTCGGGGTTGGGCGCTGGAGGCTCGGGGTTGGCCGAGGGCTCCGGATCGGGCTGAGGCCCAGGACCGCCCGGGCCGTCGCCGTCTCCGCCGCAGTAGTAGCCGATCTGATCGTTGACCCAGCCGCAGTCCTGCGCGCCGCAATCTCGGCGCTGTTGCTCACCCTGGTCGCACCAGACGGCGGTGGGACCTTC
>JBNMOZ010000316.1:0-7235 GCA_051276005.1 Bradymonadia bacterium
CTCTTGCGCCGCCGTCTATTCGACTTCGTACGTCTCTATCGGTGCAGGCGGCATCGTTGGTGGTGGCATCCATTGCCGTGGCGCAGATGCCGGCCCCCTGGGTGATAACGACGACGACGGCGTGCTCAACGGCGACGACAACTGTGTCGATACGGCCAACCCGGATCAGCTCGATTTCGACGCCGATGGCGTGGGCGACGCCTGCGACGATGACAACGACAACGACGGCGTGCTCAACGGCGACGACAACTGCGTCTACACAGCCAACCCCGATCAGCTCGACACCGACATGGACGGCCAAGGCGACGCCTGCGGTCCAGTCGCTGTCGCTGACGTTCAGCCGCCAGAGGTCATTGAAGGGTGCGCGGGCGGCAACGCGGGCCGCGTCACTTTCAACCACAGCGACTCGTTGCACCGCAGCCCCAAGGCCGAGATTCGGATCTATCAATGGGACGTCAACGCCAATAATGGCCTGGCCTGGGAGTTGGGCTTGCCGGCCGACTTCGTGACCAACGATCCAGCAAACGGCACCTTCGACTACACCTACGATCGAGCGGGCGTATACACCGCGACGCTCCAAGTGATCGACAGCTCCGATCCGGCTCGGGTCGCGTCAGCCACGGTGCAGGTGGTGGTCAACGAAGCCAGCAATATGCCCCCTGCTGCCGCGCATGGCGGCCCGTATGCGATCGAAGTGGGCCAGCCCTTGCGCCTGCGTGGCACCGCAACGGACCAAAACGTGAGCTGCGGCGACGTCATCAACACGGCCTGGGAGATCAACGGCGACGACCAGTTCGATGACGGCCAAGGCCCTGTGACGCAGATCGCGTGGGACGTGATGCAGGACCTGCCGGTGGGTGAGCCCCAGCCGATCCAGATGCGCGTGGTCGACAGCGAGGGTGCGTTTGTCATCGTCGAGACGACGGTGACCGTCTATCCGTCGGCGCCCATCGCGGTCGCCCGCGTCAACCCCAACCCGGCGGCCTGCGAGCAGCCCATCACCTTCGACGCGACCGGCAGCTTGCACCCGAACCCGAATCGCGCCATCGCCCAGTACATCTGGGACATCGACGGTGATGACGCGCCCGACGACGGCCGCGCACGGTTTGTAGACAGCTACAGCGCTTTTGGCACCTACCCGGTCAGCCTGGTGGTGGTCGACGATCTCGGTCGTCGGTCTCCGGCGGTCAGCATCGATGTCGACGTGAGCCTGGGCAACAACCCGCCCGAGGCGCGGGTCAGCGAAGACGAGTACATCGTGCTCGAGGGTGATCGTCTGCAGCTCGACGCGCGTGGATCCTTTGATCCGAACGCAGCGTGCGGCGACAGCATCCTGGGCTATGCCTGGGATCTCGATGGGGACGGACTGTTCGACGACGCAGTGGGCGTCGAGCCCGCCCTCGACTTCGCCGCGCTCGCTGCCGTCGTTGACTGGCCTGCTCAGGCCAATAATGGCCGCTTGAGCGTGCCGGCTCAGATGCGCGTGGTGGATGAGTTTGGTTTGTCCAGCGTGGCCAACTTTACGATCACCGTCCTGGGCGGTCTGCCCGTCGCGCGGGTTGTGCAGAGCCCCAACCCCGCCCCGATCCACCTGCGCACCGGCTTCTCCAACCCCACCCTGGATGGCCGTGAGAGCACCTCGCCCATCGACGGCGTCGACATCGTGCGCTGGGAGTGGGACCTCGACGACGACCCTGACTTCGAAGTGCAGAACGAAGCGGCGGTGCCTTTCGCGAAGGTCTTCAACCCGGTCCCTGCCGCGGGCGACGTGCCGGTGACCATCATCCGCTTGCGCGTGACCGACGCCGGGGGCCGCGTATCGCGCCCGGTCGAGTACGCGGTCAACTATGACGTCTCGCCCACCGCGCCCACCGCGGATGCAGATCCGACGCCGGTGCCCGAGCAGGGCTATCATATGCTTGAGGGCGACCCGATCACGCTTGATGGGTCTGCGTCTTTCGACCCCGACGCCGACGAGTTCGGCGACATCCTCAAGCGCTACACCTGGGACCTGACCTACGACGTAGGCGATGGTTTCAGCGCCGATGTTGGCACCGCGGGTGCGCAGGGACAGCCCGCTGACCCCCGCCGCCTGACCACCTGGGATGAGCTGCGCGCCGCGGGCGTCAACGCGCCCGGTGTTTGGCCCATCGCCCTCGAGGCCGTCGACTCCACCGACTTGAGCAGCCGTGACGCGTCGGTGATCAACGTCTACGCCCGCGACCCGATTGCGCGCTTGGATGTCGCGCCCAACCCCGCCGCCTGCGGGGGGCGGGTGACGTTTGACGGCAGCCGCTCTGAGCATCTGCATCCCGGCATCGACATCGTGGCCTACCGATGGGACCTCGACGGTGACGGCGACTACGACGATGCAGACGCGGTGCAGACCGACCGAATCTACGAGCAGTTTACCTTCGACACCTCGATCGCGATCGGGCTCGAGGTCGAAGACAGCCGCGGCGTCGTCGTGCGCGCGGCCGTTGACCTCGACGTCACCGAGGGCAACCGACCCCCCAATGGTCAGGCCGGCGGGTACCGCGCTGGCGATGGCAGCGTGCTTGGCCCCTATGTGATCGCCCTGGGCGAGAGCCTGCAACTTGACGCGGCGGGCTCCTTTGATCCCGATGCCGCGTGTGGCGACGCGATCGTGGCATATGAATGGGATCTCAACGGCGACGGACAGCTCGACCTGCAGGGCGAGCGGCCCATGGGCCTGACCCCGGCCGCGCTCGCCAACTTCAACATGGACCGAATTGATGACTTTGCCATCAGCCTGACCGTCGTCGACCGCTTTGGGGTGCGCTCCACGTCCGAGGCAGCCTTGAGGATTGTTCGGGGGCCGCTCGCGGTCGCCGAGGCCAACCCCAACCGCGCCGGGTGCAACACTCAGGTCGCCTTTGATGGCTCGCAGAGCGCCACCGACGGGCCGGTCGATCAGGGCTTCGCCCTCGCAAGCTACGCTTGGGACTTCGACGGTGACGGCGAGTTCGATGATGGCGATCAGGCCCGAATCATGCGGCCGGTCTTCGGCTTGCCCGACGCGAATGGCGATATCGCGATGACCGCCCGGCTGCGCGTCACCGACGAGTCGGGTCGCGCTGATACGGACGACGTGACGGTCATCGTCGACATGCAAAACCTGCCGCCTGTCGCTGACGCGGGTGGCCCCTATGTGACGGGCCTTGTGGGCCCCGGCCGTTTCGCGGATGTGCGCTTGGACGCCCGCGGTTCTAGCGATCCAAACGCGCCTTGTGATGCGATCGTGATCTACAAATGGGACACCGACAACGACAACAGCTTCGGCCAAGATGGTGGCGGTGACGACCTCGTGGGGGCCACACCGGTGTACAACAACCCCGACTGGCGCCTCGGCACCGTGCAAACCGTGCGCGTGATCGTCTGCGACATGTTTAACCGCTGCTCGCCCCCCGCTGAGGCCGAGATTGAGATTCTGGCGATCCCGCCGCCCGCCGGCGAGATCATCTCGCCGCGGGGCGACGCGGACGATGTATGCGTCACCGCCGATAACTTCAATGTGCTGGTGGATGTGACCGATCCGCACGGTGATTCGGTCACCGCGACGGCCTTCGTCGCCGGCATCGAGCAGGGCTCGTTGACGCTCGATGTCCCGGCGGGCCAGACCATTGAGTTCGCGGTCCCGGTCGACTTCGCACAGATCCCCGAAGGCCGTCAGGAGCTCGTTGTGGTGCTGGAGGGCCGCCGAGGTGGCGCCGCCCAGATCGACGCTGGTGGCTGGATCATCTTCGACCAGACAGCCCCTCAAGTCGTCTTTGACGGTGCGCTCGCTGTCGACGTTTGCTACGACCCCGACGCCGTACCAGATGCGGACCCCCGCGCCGAAGACAACTTCGACGCCGCGCCGGAGCTCGTGGCACAGATCGTCACCGCGGGCTGTGGCCGGACCCTGCGGGTGACCGCGACGGACCTGTGCGGCAACGTGGGTGTGGCCGAAGTCAGCTACCTCGTAGCTGAGACCGTGGTGCTCGAGGTGAGTGGCCCTGACAATGCCGAGTTGGTCGCCAGCGCGCGGGTGGGGTGGCGCGTCGTCGGTCCACAGAGCTGCGCCAGCGATGTCAGGGCCTTCATCAGTCGTGATGGTGCTGCGGAGCAGGCCTATCCTGAAGATGAGCTGGTCAACCAGCCGGGCGACTACCTGATGCGGTTTGTCATCGCCAACTGCCTGGGTGTTCAAAATGAGCAACTGCGCAGCTTCAGCGTAAACCGCCCGCCAGTCGCGGTGCCGGTGCCCGATGGGCATGCGAATGCCGATCACAACGCCCCGGTGAACCCGTTTGGTGGCTTCGGTTACGTCATCGACGAAGGCAGCGTACTGCTGGTTGATGCCAGCGAGTCCCGAGCGCCGGAGGCGGCGGCGGACGCCATTGATGCCTACCTGTGGGACCTTGACAACGACGGCGCCTTTGATGATGGCGCCGGCGTGCGGGTGCCCTTCAACACTGATGTAGAAGGCACATATGTGGCTCAGTTGCAGGTCACTGACAGCTTCGGTGCCGCGCATGTCCAGCGATTCACGGTGGAAGTCAACGACGTCAACCCCACTGCGCATGCGGGCGGCAATGGCCGGTATGTGGTCGATCAGGGCGCAGAGTTCCGGCCGGATGGCACCGGCAGCCGCCCGGGCAGCCAGGCTGACCTCATCCGGCGGTATGTGTGGGAATGGGACGACGGCACGGCCGATGGCGCCGGCGCCCAGCCGATGCACCAGTATGCAGCTGAGGGCATCTACAACGTCCGCCTGACCGTGCACGACGAAGACTCCAACCACGCCGTCGTGGTGGTGGTTGAGGTGCGCGATGTTGATCCGCAAATCCAGGGCATCGAGGCGCCCGAAGCGCTCATCGAGCTCAACCCCGGTCAGTTCATCGCTCAGGTTGAAGCCGGCGCCCCGAACGACCCCATCATCGGATACGAGTGGGACTTCGATGGTGATGGGATCGCGGAGTACGCTGGGGCGAACACTGACCAGGTCGAGCATATGTTCCGCGATCCGGGTGAGTACACCGTCACGTTGCGGGTGCGCGATCGCGACTCGATGGCCATCTTCCACCTGCCGGTGACCGTGCGAGAGATGTCGCTGGCCGAGGTCATCGTCTGGCAGGACGATGATGTGGCTGGGCGTGAGGGCCGAGTCGACTTGAGCGTCCCGCAGCTCTTTGCGTTGCGTCACTTCCACGAGCAGAGCGACCACGGCCTCTTCGGTGAGCGTAACGGCTTGCGGGGCAACACCTTGTTGGCCATCGACCGCATGCTCATCGGCATGATCACCGCACACAATGAGGCCCCAGCCGCCCCCCAGGCCTTCGGTCTGCAGCTGTGGGGCATGTCGCGTCAGCTTCTGCGCGAGGCCCAACGTCACGAGGCCGCGCTGCTCGATCAGGAGAACGGGCCGCTCGCGAATGCACATGAGATGCGCCGGGCGCGGTTCTACATCGAGAAGATTGAAGCCATCTTCGACGCAGACGCCTTCGAGCCCGATCTGCTCAACGGGGTCAACGCCAATGACGTGCAATTGCTCCATTCTGCAGCGGTAGAGGCCTACTACTGGTTGAGCGAGGCGACCTCGCCCTGCAACCTGGTCGACCTGTCTATCGACGCGAACCTTGGGCCCGTGCAGCGCACCCTCGAGGCCAATGATAACAACGACAACCTGACGCCCGTTCTGGCGAACATGTTCGCTGAGATGCGGCACTACACGGGCCTCGAAGGCGGCGCCGGTCCGGGCGTGGACGACGTCATTGAGGCCGCAAGGGAGTTGGACTCCACAATCGTGCTGCAAGAGCAGGATGTGGGTGTTGAGTGCCCCGAAGATATGAGCTGCATCGACGACCTCGACGCCCTGCGTCTTGAGCTCGGGGCCATGGACCTGGCGGACTCCCTGGATGTCGCGGGCGCCCGCGGGGTTTGGACACGCGGTTGGCAGAGCTGCCTGGCCAACACCGTCCGGTTCCGCATCGAGCTGTCGGTGATTCGGTTGTCCTTCGTCTGTGGCCTCTTCAACCAGCACTACCTGCAAGCGCGCGAGAAGCAGCGGGTCGGTGAGTATTTGGTCGAAGAAGAGGGCTGCGCGCTCAGCAACCAACAAGCCCGTGATTTGCGTGGGACACCCGCCGCGGCTTCTGCGTGTGCGGCCTTGCAAGACGGTGACGACTGCACCTTTGGCGAAGTCGACGGTCTTCAAGTGGACGGTGTGTGTGTGAATGATGGCGGGGCAACCCACTGCGAGCCACGCCTCTGCTCGGATCCTGCGGCCTTGGATTACTACATGAACGCCGACACTCGCTGCTTCCTCATCGAGGCCTACAACGAGTGCTTGGCGACCGCCCTGGCTGACATCAACGAGCCGTATCCCGTGAATCCGGCCATCGACCGTGTGCCTGCCGCCTGCCAGCTCGACGGAGGCCAGCCCGACGGAGGCCAGCCCGACGAAGGCGAGGAATAGCGCGCCCGAGCGCAGCCCGCCTTCCAATTCCAGCGACCATTCAGTGATCCTGTATGGATCGTTCAAGCCGCTTTCCAGTTTTGAAGCCCAAGCGCAATCCGTCGACGCAACGATGGATAAGCAACGGAATTACTCGATGATTATCCTGCCCCGATGCAGTGAATCAAGGATGCCAAGAGGCGCCCAAATCAACTGGGGTGGACGGCATTTGGGTATGCCTGGATCGCGCTGCTCGATGCGCTCTTCAGAACCAACAAAAACATCAGCAAAGTCAGTCATCTTCTTTCGCCCGACGGAAAAACACGTTCAGCATTGCTGAAAACAGGCTCACACATGAAACCCATACGGCAACTCCTCGTAATTTTGTCATTGCTTGCTTGTGCGTCTGGCGCACACGCGCAAGCCGACAACGTAGACTTCGAGGCCTTGATGGGACCAGCCCTCTTCCCGCTGACGATCTATGCGGGCGACTACATCAACATCGCCGGTGGCGCGGGTGGCGACCAGCCGATCTTCGGCAACATGCTGGCGAACCGGTATGTCACGATCGGCGCGAGCGTAGAAGCCACGGGCAGCATGCGGTCCGGCGACTACATCACGACGGGCGACAGCGCAACGGTCGGTGGCCATACGGTCGCGATGGCCGCCACCACGCTCGGCGCGAATTCACTGGTCGCCGGCAACGTCCGAGCGGGCGCCGCCGTTACGATCGGCGCGAACGCACAGGTCATAGGCAATGTGGACGCCGGCGCGA
>JBNMOZ010000317.1:0-7233 GCA_051276005.1 Bradymonadia bacterium
ATCGGCAAGTTTCAAAACCAGATCTACACGCTGGAGCGCAACCCGACCTACTGGCAGCCCGGCGTGCCCAAGGTGCGCGAACTGCGGTTCCCGGCCTTCCCGGGCAACGAGCAGGCGAACCTGGCGTTGGTCACCGGCACCCTCGACTGGGCGGCCAACTTCGTGCCGGCGGTGGAGCGCACCTTCGTGGCCCGCGATCCGCTGCATCACAAATACTGGTTCCCAAGCATCGGCAGCATGGTGCTGCTCTACGCGAACACGAAGAGCCCCCCCTTCGACGACACCCGGGTGCGCGAGGCCTTCAGCCGCGCCATTGATCGGGCGCGCATCGTCGAGGTCGCGATGTTCGGCTACACGCGCCCCGCCGACGAGACCGGCCTGACTGACGGGCACATGCCCTTGGCCGATTCGAGCATCCCAGAGCGCTTCAACTGGACGCAGTACGACCCGGTCAAGGCCGGCGCCCTGCTCGACGAGGCCGGGCACCCCGTCAACGCCGACGGCCTGCGCTTCGGCGGGCGCGCCTTCGTCATCGAGGTGGTGTCGGGCTGGTCGGACTGGGTGCGCGCCGCGCAGGTGGTGGCGACCCAACTGCAAGGCATCGGCGTCAACGCCAAGGTGCGCGCCTTCGAGTTCAGCGCGTGGTTCGAGCGCATGCACAAGGGCGAATTCGAGATGGCCATCGGGTGGGCCGATGACGGCGCCTCGCAGCATGACTACTTCGTGTGGTTGATGGGCACCGAGAAGGTCAAAGCGATCGGCGAGTCGACCATCGGCAACTTCCATCGCTTCGGGCACCCCGACGCCGACGTGCACCTCAAGGCGCTGCGCGAGAGCACCGATCCCGCGGTGATCAAGGCGGCGTCCTACGCGCTGCAGCAGGTCTTCGCCGAGAACATCCCGGCCATCCCGCTGTTCCCCAACCCGCAATGGGGCGAGGTGAACACCACCCGCATCGTGGGCTTCCCGTCGGCCGAAGACCCGTACGCGCCGCTGGGGCCGCATATCGAGCCCTCGGTGCTGCTGGTGCTCACGCGCATCGAGCCGCGCGGCACTGCGGGCGCGCCCACGGCGGGACGATAAATGGGGTACGCCTTACGCCGGCTCGGCTTCTATTTGGTCGCGGCCTTTGCGTCGCTGACGCTCAACTTCTTCTTGCCCCGGCTGATGCCCGGCGATCCGGCCGCGACGATGTACGCCCGGTTTCGCGGCAAGCTCAAGCCCGAGGCCCTCGAGGCGCTCAAGCAGGCGTTCGGCTTCACCGACGCGCCGCTGCTCGAGCAGTACGTCACCTACCTCAGGCACATCTTCAGCGGCGATCTGGGCATCTCGATCGCCCACTTTCCCACGCCGGTCAGCGAGGTCATCGCGACGGGCCTGGGCTGGACGCTGTGGTTGACGGGCTTCGCGGTCATCGTCGCGTTCAGCGTCGGCACGGTGCTGGGCATCGTGGTGGCGTGGCGACGCGACGGCGCCCTCGATACGATCTTGCCGCCCGCCTTCGCGTTCTTGGGGGCGTTCCCCTACTTCTGGCTGGCGATGCTGCTGCTGTGGAGCCTGGGCTTCGGCCTCGACTGGTTCCCGATTCAGCACGCATACGGCGACGATCTGAGCCCCGCCTTCAGCTGGGCGTTCATCAGCGACATGTTCCGCCACGCCGCCTTGCCGGCCGCGTCGATCGTGCTCGCGACGCTGGGCGGCTGGATGCTCAGCATGCGCAACACCATGATCGGCCAGCTCAGCGACGACTCGATCTTGCTCGCGCGGGCCAAGGGTTTGGTGCCGCGCACGGTCATGCTGCGCTACGCCGCCCGCAACGCCCTGCTGCCCAACGTGACCGGCTTCGGCATGGCGCTGGGCTTCGTGGTGGGCGGCTCGCTGCTCACCGAGATCGTCTTCTCGTACCCCGGCCAAGGCTACCTGCTCGTGCAGGCGGTCCGCACCCAGGACTACCTGCTGATGCAGGGGCTCTTCTTGGTGATCACGTTCGCGGTCTTGGCCGCCAACTGGCTCGTCGATCTGGCCTACGTGTTCCTCGACCCGCGAACGAGGACGGCATGATGGTCAGCGTCTCCCGGTGGTCGGTGGTGGGCCCGCCCGAGTCTTTCTTGCGCAGCGAAAAGCTCGGGGTCGACAGCTTGTGCAGCAAGGCGGCGAGGGGGGTCTGGGGGCTCTCCTCCCCCAGCCGCGCCCGGAGGGGGCGAAATTGACGCAGTTGTGGAGCAACCGCAAGGCCCGCTTCGGCCTGCTGGTGCTGGGCACGATGATCGGGGTCGCCATCGTGGGGCCCTGGATCGTCGGCGATCCGCTGGCGTTCATCGCCAAGCCGCACCAGCCGCCGTCGAGCGCCTATTGGTTCGGCACCACGGGCCAGGGGCAGGACGTCTTCGCGCAGACCATCTGCGGTGCGCGCATGACCCTCTTCGTCGGCTTCATCGTGGGCCTCATAGTGACCTTCGTGGGCGCCTTGGTGGGCATCGGCGCGGGCTTCGCGGGGGGCAAGACCGACGACGCGATCACGGTGTTGATCAACGTCTTCTTGGTCATCCCCGGCCTGCCGCTGGCGGTGGTGCTGGCGGCGTGGCTGCCCCCGGGGCCCGGCTCGCTGGTCTTCGCCCTCGCGGTGACGGGCTGGGCGTGGACCGCGCGGGTGCTGCGCTCGCAGACGTTGGCCATCCGCGGCAAAGACTTCGTGAAGGCGTCCGTCGTGGCCGGTGAATCGAGCGCGCGCATCGTGCTGCGCGAGATCCTGCCGAACATGGCGTCGCTGCTGGCCTCGACCTTCGTGGGCACCACCATCTACGCCATCGGCGCCCAGGTGAGCCTCGAGTTCTTGGGGCTGGGCGACGTGGGCGCGGTGACCTGGGGCACCAACCTGTACTGGGCGACCAACGATCAGGCCCTGTTGACCGCTTCGTGGTGGACCTTCGTGCCCACCGGGCTGTCCATCGCGCTGGTGGGCTTCGCGTTGGCGATGATCAACTTCGGCCTCGACGAGGTCACCAACCCCATTCTGGGGGTGGAGCGACGCTGGAAGGCGCGCCTCAAGGCTCTGGGCGTGCGCCCGGGCACCTCGACGCCCGTCGTGCGTGAGAATGCTGCGGTGCGCGACGATGTCTGAGCCCAAGACCGAACCGCTGCTGCGCGTCCGCGATCTGAAGGTCGACTTCCTCGGCGATCCGTCGGTGCGGGCCGTCGACGGCGTGTCATTCGATCTGCACGCCGGTGAGATTCTGGGCCTGGCGGGCGAGAGCGGCAGCGGCAAGAGCACGTTGGCGTTGGCGATTCTGCGCCTGCTGCCCGCGCCGGGTGTGATCACCGGTGGCTCGGTGCGCTTCGAAGGCACCGAGCTGCTCGATCTCGACGATGAGGGCCTGCGCCAGCGCCGGTGGCGCGACATCGCGCTGGTGCCCCAAGCGGCGATGAACGCGCTCAACCCGGTGCTCACCCTCGAGCAGCAGTTCGCCGACACCATTCGGGCGCATGAGAAGACCAGCAAGGCCGCGATCAGGGCCCGCGCCACCGAGATGATGCGCAAGGTCGACATGGATCCGGCCACGCTGCGCAGCTACCCGCACCAGCTCTCGGGCGGCATGCGGCAGCGGGCCATCATCGCGTTGGCGCTCACGCTCAACCCCAAGCTGCTCATCATGGACGAGCCCACGACGGCCCTCGACGTGGTGGTGCAGCGCGCGATCCTGGGCCGCATCAAGGCGCTGCGCGATGCGCTGGGCTTCGCGGTGCTGTTCATCACCCACGATCTGCCCGTGATGCTCGCCCTGGCCGATCGCATCGGGGTGCTCTACTCGGCGCGGCTGTGCGAGATGGCCGACGTGCAGACGATGGCCCATGCCAGCCGCCATCCCTATACGCGCGGGCTGCTCAAGGCCTTCCCCAGCGTGCGCGGTGGGGGCGAAGTGGCGTCGATCCCCGGCAGCCCGCCCAGCCTGCAAAACCTGCCGACCGGCTGCCGCTATCGCCCGCGTTGCCCTGAAGCGGGGCCGGATTGCGAACAGACGCCGCCATTGATTCAGCTGTTGAAGCTCAGCCAGACGGTGGGGGAGCGGTCCCGATCGCCAAGCGACCGGGCCGGACACGGGGTTGTGCCACAACGCCGTGAGGGGGGTCCGGGGGATGCCCTCCCCCGGCGCCGACCGCAGGTCGGCCAACATGTCGTGGCCTGCCATCGGGTTCATACCCAGGGGGCGTCAGCATGACGGCGCTCTTTGAAGCCCGCGGCCTGCGCAAGACCTATGCGGTGGGCGGCGGCATGGGCAAACGCAAGCGCCTGCGGGCGGTGCACGACGTCGATCTCGATCTGTATGCCGGCAAGACCCTGGCCGTCGTGGGCGAGTCTGGCAGCGGCAAGAGCACCATCGGGCGCCTGCTCGCGCGGCTCGAAGACGTCGACGCAGGCGTGATTAAGCTCGACGGCCAGCCGCTGCCGAAGAGGACCAAGCGGGCGTTTCGGCAGCGGGTCCAGGTGGTGTTTCAGGATCCCTTCGGCTCGCTCAACCCGGTGCACTCGATCCTGCACCACGTCGCGCGGCCGCTGCTGCTGCACGGCAAGGCGACCAAGGCCAATGTGCGCGCCAAGGCCATCGCCCTGTTGGATCGCGTCGGCCTGTCGCCGGGCGTCGAGTACGTCGATCGCATGCCGCACGCCTTGTCGGGCGGGCAGCGGCAGCGGGTGGCCGTGGCGCGCGCGCTGGCCCCGGATCCTGACGTGATCATCGCCGACGAGCCGACCTCGATGCTCGACGTGTCGAGCCGGCTCAGCCTGCTGCAAGTGCTTAAATCTATTGTGGAAGGTGGTGTCGCGCTGATGCTCATCACCCACGACCTGGCGGCGGCGCGCTACCTGGCCGACGACGTGCTGGTGCTCTACGCCGGGCAGGTCGTCGAGGCGGGGCCCATCGCCGACGTGATCGATCGCCCGGCGCATCCATACACGCGGCTTTTGCTCTCGGCCGTTGCAGACGGCGCGACCGCGTTAGATTTGCCCCCCGCGTCTCGGTCGCGCAGCGAACGAACGCATGACGAGGATGCGCAGCATCGTCGTCAGGGGGGTCTGGGGGATGCCCGCCCCCAGGGCTCGCCGAAGGCGGGCCACTTGATACCCTCACCAGGCCAGCCCGATCGGGTCGCGCCCTTGGTCACTTGTCCATTCCTGAATCGCTGCCCGGACGCCGTCCCGGCCTGCCAATCCGAACTGCCACCGATACGCGAGCTGATCCCCGTTGGACGGGTGCTCTGCCATCGCGAAGACCCCCGAGAGGTGTGATGTCGATCCACTTTCCCAAAGACTTCGTCTGGGGCGTCGCCACGTCGTCCTATCAAATTGAAGGCGCGGCCCAGACCGACGGCCGCGGTGAATCGATCTGGGATCGGTTCTGCAGCACGCCGGGCAAGATCGCCGACGGCACCGACGGCGACGTCGCCTGCGACCACTACAACCGGTGGGCCGACGATCTCGATCTGATGAAGCGCCTCAACATGCAGGCCTATCGCTTCTCGATCGCCTGGCCGCGCATTTTGCCAGCAGGCTCGGGGCGCATCGAACCCAGGGGGCTCGACTTCTACGAGCGGCTGGTCGACGGCATGTTGGCGCGGGGCATCACCCCGTGGGCGACGCTGTATCACTGGGATCTGCCCCAGGCGCTGCAGGAGAAGGGCGGCTGGACGAATCGCGACACCGCCAAGGCGTTCGCCGAATACACCGACGTGGTCTCACGCCGGCTGGGCGATCGGGTCAAGAACTGGATCACCCATAACGAGCCCTGGTGTGCCTCGGTCTTGGGCCACCTCAACGGCGAGCACGCGCCGGGCCTCAAAGACCCGCAGGCGCACCTGTCGTCGAGCCATCACATCTTGCTCAGCCACGGCATGGCGGTGCCGATCATCCGCGAGAACGCCAAGGACGCGCAGGTGGGCATCACGCTCAACCTGGTGCACCCCGAGCCGGCCTCCCAGAGTGACGCCGACCGCGCCGCGACCACGCACTTCGACGCCTGGTTCAACCGCTGGTACCTCGATCCCATCGCGGGGCGCGGCTATCCGGCCGATCTGCGCGGGGCCTACCTCAAAGAGGACTACATCGACGACTGGAGCTTCGTGCGCCCGGGCGACATGAAGACCATCGCGGCCCCCACCGACTTCTTGGGCATCAACTTTTACAACCGCGGGATCATCCGCAGCGACAAGATCCCCGAAGAGAAGAACGCGCCGCGCACGCTCAAGCCGGTCGACAACTTCACCGACATGGGCTGGGAGGTGCACCCCGACAGCCTGCGCCTGCTGCTTGAGCGGGTCGAGCGCGACTATGACTTCCCGGCGCTCTACATCACCGAGAACGGCGCCGCGTACGCCACCGGCCCCGACGCCAGGGGGCGCGTCGCCGACGTGAAGCGCCAAGCTTACCTAGACGGGCATATTCGCGCCTGCCACGCCGCCGTTGAGACCGGGGTGCCGCTCAAGGGCTACTTCGCGTGGTCGTTCATGGACAACTTCGAGTGGGCCTTCGGTTACGAGAAGCGCTTCGGCCTGGTGCACGTCGACTACGACACCCAGGTGCGCACCGCGAAGGACTCGGCCCTGTGGTACGCGAAGCTGATTGAGGAGGGTGGACTGTGATGCGATTTTCCGCGCGCATGCTTGGACGCATGCTGACCGGCTGCCTGGCGACCGGCCTGATGGCGTTGACGGCCACCTCGGCCGTCGCGGCGCCCAACTTCGTGCAGACCGTCAAAGACGCTCAGGGCTGGCGGCTCATGGTCGACGGCAGCCCCACGATGGTGTTCGGCATGAACTGGGGCTACATGCCCATCGGCCAGAACTACAGCTGGGTGCTCTGGCACCAGCCCGACGACGTCATCGAAGAGGCCCTGCGCGGCGAGATGCCGCTCATGAAGGCCATGGGCGTCAACGCCATCCGCCAGTACCCCGACATCCCGCCCAAGTGGGTCGAATGGATCTACGAAAACTACGGCATCTTCACCGTCGTCAACCACACGATGGGGCGCTATGGCGTCAGCGTGAACGGGGCGTGGATTCCCAACACCGACTACGCCAACCCGGCGGTGCGCGCGGCGATCAAGGGCGAGGTTGACGCGGTCATCGAGAAGTACCGGGGCACCCGCGGGCTGCTCATGTACCTGTTGGGCAACGAGAACAACTACGGCCTGACCTGGACCTCCTTCGAGGCCGAGAACCTGCCCACCGGCGAGGTCGACG
>JBNMOZ010000318.1:0-7220 GCA_051276005.1 Bradymonadia bacterium
GATGATCGCGGCGCGCAGCTGTGCATGCGCTTTGATATGCGCCGGCGAGGCGTGTCGCTGCATCGCGTCGACGGCGTCGAGCACCGCTTGCGGGCGCACCGGATCCCAGGCAGGCCGGGCCCACGCCGCGTCGACGCGGAGCTCTGCGGCGACGGCATCCAGCGCGGGCGGGTTGCCCCGCGTCTGGTCGTAGACCGAGAGGGCGGCATCGGCCAGGCGCCACCGGCCGTCGGTGACGTAGGCCCGCGCGCGGATGATCGCGACGACGGCCCGTTCGGTGTCGGCGATCTTCACGTCTGACAGCAGCGCGAGCGCCCCGGCAGCGTCGCCTGCGCGTGCCCGGGCAGCCGCGCGATCGATGGCGTCGGGCGCGCGGCCGGCGGGCAGGATGAGCAGCAATGCAATGAGGGGCAACACTGCGCGGTTATCGCGCAAATGGCGGGGGAGGGCAACGCCGCGCTCGGGACAGGCCCGGGCTGGGGCGCGCCGCGGGCGCTGCTACTTCGAGGGCTCGGGCTCGGGATCGCCGGGCAGAGGCGCGACCTGGCAGACCGGATCGGCGCAGGGCATATCGCGGCAGGCCGTGAAGCAGCCTGGAATCTCAACGACGCCGCCGCCCACGGTCAACTCAGCCCTCCAGACGCCGTCCGAGAGCGTGTCGATGCGCAGATCGCCATCGGTGTCGGCGACTTGTGCGGTGCCGCGGATCACGAAGTTCTCCGGCGCCAGGTCAAGGCGTTCGAGCTGGTCAGAGAGCAAATCGGCGAGCGCCGGCATGAGCACGTCGGGGCAGAAGCCGTTGGTCGGATCGCCAAAGATGAAGTCGTCCACATCGGCGCAGGGCACGACGGCGCGCAGCAGGTCGGTCAACGTCACCGGCGGCGCCAGGCCAGTCAGCGCGGGTGCGATCCACTGCTCGACGATGCCCAAGGCGATGACGCCCAACTTGAGCGTCATCGCGTGGGCGCCGAGGCTCAACTCAGTGCCGTTGACGGTGCCCTCGAACGCGCCAGCCACGGGTCGATAGTCGCGGCCCAGGTTGCCGAACGTGAAGTCGCGGGTCTCGCCGCGCCAGGTCAACCTGAACTTTTGCCAGCGGTTGTCGTTGCCCGCGATCACGCCGTCCGCGTCGGGGTAGCTGTTGATGAACTCGATCTGCCCGATGATCGTGAGGTCACTGACGATGCCCACCAGGTCGCCCAGCACGCCCAGCGTATCCAGCGCGACCTGGGGCACGACCTCTTCGAACAAGCGGTTGACGATATCGCCGCCGACGCGGCTCAGCACGCTGCAGATGCCTTCATCGACGTTGACGACGTCGCAGAACAGACGCGTCAACTCTGCGCCGCGATCGCCATCGCCGTTGCCGAGCACGCGGATGATGCCCAGCACGTCAGCCAGCGTATTGAGCGTCGGGTTGTCGCTGGCTTCGAGCAGGCGCGTCAGGTCGAACGCGCTCACGGCGTCGAAGCGGCCCTTGAATTCGAGGGCCAGATCGCCCAGCACGACCTCGACGTCACTGATACGGCCGCCCACGACGGCGACGTCAGGCGTACAGCCGAAAGCGAGCACCGAGCCGGTGGCGCTGACGGCCGTCGAGACGACGTTGAACGTCAGGCCGTCGGCGAGCTGGTCGGCCGGGACCGCGTTGTCGACCTCGTTGAACGGGATGATGGACGGCAGCGACAGCCACGCACCCACCAGGTTGGTCGCCTGGGTGCCCAACAGCGCGCAGTCGGTCTCGGCGGCCAGGAAGAGGTCGACCCGCGCCTCGTTCAAGTCGTTGAAAGAATAACGATTTGCGTCTTGGTCGTAGGTCACGCGCACGGCCAGGCTGCCGGCGCCTTCGTCGGCAACCGTGATCTCTACGCTGACGGGCGTCGCGTCGCCGCTGCGGGCTTCGAAGCGCAAGCGCGTGGGTGCGGCGGCCGCGACCAGCTCGAAGGTCGCGACGCCGTCGTCGCCCGTGTTGACCCGTCGCCCGCGCAGCGCGGTGCCATCCACCGCGGCCTGCTCGGCGTCGTTGGCGTCAAAGAGCACCGCCTCAACGCTGGCGCCCGCGACCGGCGCCAAATCGGCACCGCCCACCAGCCGAACGCCGATCATGAGCGTCTCGCCTACGCGCACCAACGCGCTGCGGTCACCGGTGAGCTGCAGCTCACGGCCGTCGACGACCCCACCGCCGGTGCCGCCCGCGCCGCCACCCATGCCGCCGACACCGCCACCCGCGCCACCCATACCCATATCGAGCGCGCCGCCCCCGGCCCCCCCCGCGGCCTCGGTCGTCGCCGTCTCATCGTCGCAGCCCATCACGGCCAACAGCGCCACCAGCGCCAAGGTCAACTTATGCGTCATTTTCTCTCTCCCCCACAGGCTCGAATCGAGCATCGCCCCCAGCTTGACAAAGAACACCGTCCCAACGCCATCCTCTGGTAGCAAACGTTGAGACTTCTGAGCGATTGGGCAGGCATTGACACGGTTGCGACCGCGCATTAAGAAGCTCCTCTCGCGAAGGACATGGAGGCTGCGGTCGTGCAAGACGTCCGAGTGATCACCGAGCTGGTTCGACAGGAATCCGGTTTCATCAATGAAGTAGTGGCCGAGGTCGACAAGGTCATCGTCGGCCAGCGGCGCATGGTTGGCCGCGTTCTGCTGGGCATGTTGACGGGCGGCCATGTGTTGCTCGAAGGCGTGCCGGGTCTGGCCAAGACGCTGACGGTCAACACCGTCGCGCGCTGCATGCAGGCACAGTTCAGCCGCATCCAGTTCACGCCTGACCTGCTCCCTGCCGACCTCATCGGCACGCAGATATACAGCCCCAAGACGGGCGAGTTCACGCCCAAGGTGGGCCCGATCTTCGCCAACATCGTGCTCGCTGACGAGATCAACCGCGCGCCTGCGAAGGTGCAAAGCGCGCTGCTCGAGGCGATGCAGGAGAAGCAGGTCACGCTGGGCGATACGACCTACGCGCTGCCTAAGCCGTTCATGGTCATGGCGACTCAAAACCCCGTCGACCAAGAGGGCACCTATCCGCTGCCCGAGGCCCAGATCGACCGCTTCATGCTGCTCGTCAAGGTGGACTATCCCACCCGCGAGGAGGAGCGCGAGATCATCACGCGCTCGTTGAGCCCGACGCCGCCCGAGCTGCGCGTGGTCGTGACGCCCGAGCGCATCGCCAAGGCGCGCGAGGTCGTCAACGAGATCTACATCGACGACAAGGTCAAGGAGTACATCCTCGACATTGTCTTCGCGACCCGCTCGCCCAAGACGGTCAAGGGCCTCGAAGAGTTCGAGGCCCTCATCGAGTATGGCGCCAGCCCGCGGGCCAGCATCTGGTTGGCCAAGGCCGCCCGAGCCCACGCGTTCATGCATCGCCGTGGCTACGTGATTCCTGAAGACATCAAGTCACTTGCCCCCGATATCCTGCGGCACCGCATCATCCCCACCTACGAGGCGGAGGCCGAAGAGGTCACCAGCGATGACATCGTCGCCCGCATCCTCGATGTGGTCGAGGTGCCGTAGCATGTCATCCGCCCCGCACACCGTCGGGGGCCGCTGATGGCCGGACTCACCCGCGAACTGCTCGCCGAAATTCGACGGATCGAGATCGTCACCCGCCGGCTGGTCAACCAGCAGATGGCGGGCGCGTATCAGTCCGTCTTCAAGGGTCAGGGCATGTCGTTCGACGAGGTGCGCGCCTACAACCCTGGCGACGACCCGCGCCGCATCGACTGGAACGTGACCGCGCGCACGGGCATGCCGCACGTCAAGACGTTCGTCGAAGAGCGCGAGTTGACCGTGCTCATCGTGGTCGACATGTCGGGCTCAATGGCGTTTGGCACCCGCGGCGACTCGAAGCGACGCATCGCGGCGCGCCTCGCGGCGATGATGGCCTTCAGCGCGATCTCTAACGGCGACCGGGTGGGTTTGGTGGCGTTCGCCGATGACATCGAGTGCTACGTACCGCCCAAGCGGGGTCGCAAGCATGTGTTGCGCATCATCGACGAGATCTTGAGCTTCGATCCGGTGGGTCAGGGCACGAACATCGCGGGCGCGCTGGAGTTCATCTCGCGGGTCACGCGGCGCAAAGCCGTTGTGCTGCTCGTCTCCGACTTCCTCGATTCGGACTACGAGCGCGCGTTGAACATCGCGTCACAGCGTCACGACCTGATCCCGATGACCATCATCGACCCGGCCGAAGAGGCGTTGCCGAACCTGGGTCTGCTCTTCGTTGAAGACGCCGAGACAGGGCAGCTTATGGCCATCGACTCCGGGTCCACCGCGGTCCGCAGGCGCTTTGCGGACACCCAATTGAGTCGTAAGATAGCGCGAGAACGTAACATGAAGCGTTACCGTACGAGCCCGATCGAGGTGCGCACCGACGCGCGCGACTACGCGGCGCCCCTGGTCAAGTACTTCAAGGTCCGGTCGAAGCGCGCATGACAGCAGCCTGGATCATCGTTGCGTTGTTGGTGGACGGCGGGTTGGCGCCGCCCAGTCCGGCGCCCGTCTTGGTGGGAGAGCCGCGCGCGCCGAGCAGCGCGACGCCGGCCGCCGCGCCAGAGACCGCGCCGCCACCCAAGGGGCCGCCCCCGGTCGCGAACATGGTGTGCGCACCCAACCCCTTGCTGGTCGGCCAGATCCTCAAGTGCACCCTGACGATCACCCATCGCAACGATGTGTCGGTCACGGTGACCGCCCCCCCGAGCTTCAAGACCGAGACGCCCGGGCCGGCCACGCCGTCAGGCACCGGGCTGCAGAGCGTGCGGGTGCTGTCGTCTCAAACCCTCGAGCCCAAGCCCGTCAACGTGCGCGGGCTGCGCATCATCTGGCGTGAGAGCACCGGCGGTGAGGGCCGGCTCGCGGTCCCAGATCAACAGATCTCGGTGCGCAGCGTGCTCGCGGGGGCGTCCGACCCGAAGTTTCGCACCTGGGCCGAGCCACAGAGTGACGCGAAGGCGTTCTTCGATCGACACGGGCCCGTGTCATGGCGGGTCACGAACTGGGCGCTGCTCATCGGGCTCATCGCGGTGGGCGTGATCCTGCTCGGCGCGGGCATCGGCTTCGTGCTGCGTCGCTGGTTGGACGGGCGTGTACGCGAGGTGGGGCCCCCGGTCGATCCGCGGCCCGCGCACATCATCGCGCTCGCCGATCTAGACGCGCTCATCGCGCAGCCCGATCTCGACGTGAAGACCTACTACTCGCGACTCTCAGAGATCATCCGCGCCTACCTCGAACGGCGCTATGGCTTCACAGCGCTCGAGATGACGAGCGACGAGATTCGCTCACAGGTGCGTGAACTCGCCCTCACCGGCGATGCCCGCGTCGCCATCGATCGCTTCGCCGACGAGACCGACATGGTCAAGTTCGCGGCGTACCGACCCGCGTCGGGAGAGCAGGACACCGTCATGCTCGCTGCCCGCGGCTTGATCCAAATCACGCGGCAGATCGCCCAAGTCGACCCCGAAACTGCCGCGGCGGAGGCCAGCACATGACCTGGCCAGACTATGGCGCCTGGGCGCAGGTCGCATGGTGGGCCCTGGTGGCCCTCACGATCTTCGCGGTGTTCCGGTCGTTTTACCGCATGGCCGCCCGTACGCCGGGCATGCGGTATCCGGCGCGGCGACGCTTCGCGGGCGTGCAACCGGGCTTCAAGGCGCGCCTCATTCACCTGCCGCAGGTGTTGCGCAGCTTGGCCTTGCTGCTGATGGTCTTCGCGATCAGCCGGCCGCAGATCGCCCGTGAAGAGTCAGCCGACGTCGAGGGCATCGACATCGTCATCGCGTTCGACATGTCGGGGTCGATGACCTCGGTCGACGTCTCCGACGAAGATCTCGTGCGCTTGCAGAACGCCGGCGAAGAGCCGCTCGACCGCTTCAAGATCGCGGGCGCGGTCATCAAAGACTTCATCTCGACGCGTAAGTACGACCGCGTCAGCCTGGTGACCTTCGGCAAGGGCGCCTACCTGCAATTCCCGCTCACCCTCGATTACGGCGCCATGTTGCGCATCATCGACGGCCTGCAAATCGGCGACATCGACGGCTCGAAGACCTACATCGGCAACGCGCTCTCGATGGGCCTCGCGCGGCTCAAAGAGAGCGACGCGAAGACGCGCCTCGTCATCTTGCTGACCGACGGCGAAGACAATGGCAGCAACATCTCGCCGCTTGAGATGGCCCGCAATGCCGCCAGCAAAGACATCCCGGTCTTCCCGATCCTGGTCGGCACCGACGATCAGTCGCGCCAGCCGATCGGCCGCTCAGATGCGTTCACCGGCCGCCAGATTTACAAGAAGGTCGACAACGAGGTGAACCCGGAGTTGCTGCAAGAGATCGCCGAGCTCACCAAGGGCCAGTACTACCGCGCCGCCGACCGTAAGAAGCTCGCCGAAGACTTCGTCGACATCATTGACCGCTTCGAGAAGAGCCGCCTGGTCGACTACGCCGCGGCCGATCGCATCGAGCTGTTCCCCTGGTTCATCTTCCCGGCGCTGCTGCTGTTGCTGATCGAGATCATCCTCTCGCAGACCTGGTTGCGGAGGTTCCCCTGATGCGGTGGGGCTATCCGACCTTGAAGTGGGTGATGTACGCGACCCCCGTCGTCGCCGTGCTGCTCTTCTATTATGGCCATATGGTGCGCCGTCGACTCATCGAGCGCACGGGCCATGCGCCCCTCGTGCGGCGACTGCTCGAGACGTTCTCGATGGAGCGGCGGCTGTTCAAGCAGCTGCTGATGGTCATCGGCGTGACCGCCCTGGCCGCGACCGCCGCGCGTCCGCAGTACGGCAGCCGGCCCGAGCCCATTCGCCAGAGCGGGATCGACGTGGCCATCGCATTCGACATCTCGAAGTCGATGCTCGCGCGTGACGTGCAGCCGTCCCGCCTCGAGGCCGCCCGCAGCCAGCTTCGCGCGCTGCTCGAAGCGCTGTCGGGCCATCGCGTTGGCTTGGTGCCCTTCGCGGGCATCGCCTTTACGCAGACGCCTTTGACCGCCGACAAGAGCGCGATTCGCCTGTACCTCGACAGCTTGGATCCCCGGCAGATGCCCGTGGGTGGCACCAACCTGGGCCAGGCCATCGAGCGCTCGGTGGAGTTGCTGACGACCCGGGGTGACCGAGGCGATCGCGCCAGCCGCAGCCGAGTTGTTCTGCTGATCACCGACGGTGAAGACGTCGCAGACGAGACCGCCGAGACGGCGAAGGCCGCCGCCCGCAAGGCTGC
>JBNMOZ010000319.1:0-7157 GCA_051276005.1 Bradymonadia bacterium
GCTGCGGCGATTGAGGTCTTCGACGTGCAGCCGCAGCACCCAGTCGCCCAGCGGGATCGAGCCCGCGTCGAGCACGCCCAGCGGGCCGTCGACGACGGGTTGGGTGTCTTCGGCGATCAAGTTCTGGTCGGGCCGCGCCGGCGGGCCCCAGCTGGTGCGCCAGAAGGTCAGGTTGGGATCGGTCGCAGTGCCGATGATCGGCGTCGCCTCGCGCACCTGTGCGTTCGCCTCGGGCGCGGTGATCTCGGCGAAGGGCGCCTCGACGTCGTCGGGGTTGAGCACGCGGATGGTGTCAACCGCGAAGCCGAAGTTGCCCGCCGCGTCAGTGGCGGTCGCGAACAGCTCGACGAACCCTGGATTGGGCAACACGACGATGGCCGAGCATTGGGCGTCGAGCTCAACCTGCTCGCCGTCGACGGACAGCTGGCAGTCGGTCACGCCCACGTTGTCGACGGCGTCGACGGTGACCCGCACGGCCGCGCCCGGATTGACCACGCGCTCCTGCACGCTGATGCCGACCGTGGGCGGGTCGTCATCGGCCACGCAGCCGCCATCACACTCGTCGGGCACGCCGTTGACGTTGCAGTCGGCGCTGACCTCGGCGTTGATGTCGCAGTCGTCGGGCACGCCGTTTTGGTTGCAGTCGCCCGAGAAGCCGCGCTGGATGTCGCAGCTGTCTTCGATCAAGTCGTTGTTGCAGTCGGGCTCGCCCTCGTCGGGTCGGCCGTCGCAGTCATCGTCGATGCCGTTGCACTCTTCGGGCGTGGCGTCCTGGGCGCCCAGCTCGCAGGTGTTGGCGCCGTCGACGCAGGTGGTGAAGCCATCACGTCGGCACGCGCCGACGCCCTGGCTACAGGGATCAACGGCGGCCTCCTCGTCGATGCGGCCATCGCAGTCATCGTCGAAGTTGTTGCAAATCTCGGGCTCGGCCGGCGCCGCGTTGACCGAGCAGCGCACGCTCGAGTTCGCGCAAACCAGCGCGCCTTCACGCTGGCAGGCGCCCAGGCCGCGGGTGCAGGCGTCGCCCACACCGGCCACGTCTTCGTCGGTGGTGCCGTCGCAGTCATTGTCGACCTCATCGCAGCTCTCGAACCGCGCGCCGGCCTGGGGCTCGCATTCATAGGCGCCGCCATCCTGGCAGTCGTCCTCGAGCCGCGCGCAAGCGCCGATGCCGCAGGGCGACTGACCCAACTGCTCGTCGACCGCGCCGTCGCAGTCATCGTCGATGCCATCGCAGACTTCAGCCTGCGCGCCCTGATCGGCATCGCAGACGCCCGGCTGACCGTTGACGCAGATGGGCACCCGACGCGCGCAGACCCCGCTGCCACACGCTTGGGTGCCCAGCTCGTCGGTCTCGCCGTCGCAGTCGTTGTCGAGGGTGTCGCAGGCCTCGACCTGCGGCTGGCCCCCCATCGCGTCGCAGTCGAGCACGCCATCGCTGCAGATGGTCTCGCCCGCTTGGGCGCACTCACCGACGCCGCCCACGCAGGCGCCCCCCGTGTCGGCGGGGTTGTTGTCGGTGATGCCGTTGCAGTCGTCATCGAGCCCGTTGCACAGCTCGGGGCTTGGCTCGCCCGCCTCGACATCGCAGCCGAGCGCGCCGTCGACACAGGCGGTCAGGCCATCGCTCCGACAGACGCCCAGCCCGCGGGAGCAGCGCACGTTGGTGTTGGCCGCGTCCTCGTCGATGGCGCCGTCGCAGTCGTCATCTTCGCCGTTGCACTCCTCGGGGATCGCGCCGACCGTCGGATCGCAGGGCATCGGAGCGCCCCCGTCGCAGGTGTTCACCGCGCGCTCGCATCGGCCCACGCCGCAGAGCACGACGCCGAAGCCCTCGTCGATGTCGCCGTCGCAGTCATTGTCGCGGCGGTCACAGACCTCATCGCCGCCCTCGCCCGGCTCGACTTCGCACACCACGGCGCCGTCGACGCACGACAAGAAGCCCTCTTCGCGGCACACGCCTTCGCCCGCCGAGCAGCGCTGGTTGAGCTCGACCGCGGCCTCGTCGGTGCGGCCGTCGCAGTCGTCATCGAGCTGGTTGCACAGCTCGGCTTGGGGCGCGCCGGCGTCGGCCTCGCATTGCAAGGCGCCGTTGAGACACGCAAACTCGCCGGGCCGCTCGCAGACGCCCAGGCCCCGCGTGCAGGGATCGCCCGCGCCGTCCGTGTCTTCATCCACGCGCCCATCGCAGTCGTCATCAAGCTGGTTGCACAGCTCAGGCTGCGCGCCCGCGATCGGATCGCAGGCGGTGGGGGCGCCGTCCGTGCACGCCGCGATGAAGCGGCGGCAGATGCCCTGGCCGCAGTCCAAGGTGCCCAGGCTCTCATCGGTGATGCTGTCGCAGTCGTTGTCGAGGCCGTCGCAGACGTCGGCGACCGGTTGGACCTCGGTGACGCACTCGGGTCGGCCACCGGCGCAGATCGCGCGGCCTTGTCGGCACAGGCCAAACTCGCCGGTGTCGCAGGCGCCCAGGTCGCCGATCTCTTCGTCGGCGCGGCCATCGCAGTCATTGTCGACGCCATCGCAGACCTCGGGCACGGGCTGGTTGCCCTCGGCGTTGCAGAGGACCGCGCCGTCGTCGCCGCAGACGCGGAAGCCGTCGGCGCGGCAGGCGCCCAGGCCGATCTGGCAGACCTCACCGACGCCCAAGCGCTCGTCGACCCGCAGATCGCAGTCATTGTCGAGGCCGTCGCAGCTCTCCAAGTCGGGCGCGCCGGCCACCGCGTCACAGAAGATGCGCCCGGCCTGGCAGACCCTTTGGCCCTGGCGTTGGCAGGCGCCGTTGCCCGCCCGGCATAGATCGCCGGGATCGGCTTCGCCCTCGTCGACCTCGCCATCGCAGTCATCGTCTTGGCTGTTGCAGGTCTCGACCGCCGCGCCCTCGAAGGGATCGCAGCCGGGCGGCGCGCCCTCATCGCAGCCGGGCAGGGGACGCCGGCAGAGCCCGCGCCCGCAGATCGTGGCGGGGATCGCCTCGTCGGCGCGCCGATCGCAGTCGTTGTCGAGGCCGTCACAGATGTCGAGCACGGCCGGGCCGGGCTGCGCGCTGCAGCTGAGGCGGCCACCGACGCACTCCAGGGTGCCCTCGCGCTGACACTGTCCGACGCCGCGCGTACACGCCTGACCGGCGTCACCGGCGTCCTCGTCGACGACGCCATCGCAGTCGTCATCGAGGGTGTTGCAGGTCTCTTCGCGGGCGCCGCGCAGCGGATCGCAGTCCTCGTTCACGCCGCCTTCGCAGTTGTTGACGGCATGCAGGCACTCGCCCTGGCCACACAGCTCCGCGCCTTCGCCCTCGTCGGGGGTGCCGTCGCAGTCATTGTCGATCGCGTCGCAGACCTCCTCGACCGGCACACCGGCTTGGGCCGGGCAGCGCAACAGGCCGCCTTCGCAGCGCTGCACCGCGTCGACGCGACAGGCCCCGACGCCGTCAAAGCACGGCACGCCGTCGCCCAGCGCGCCCTCATCGATGATGCCGTCGCAGTCGTCGTCGAGGGTGTTGCACAGCTCGTCGGGCTGGGCGCCGTCGAACGCATCACAGACCACGGGCCGGCCGTTGCTGCAGCGGGGCAGGGTGCGCGCGCAGATGCCCAGGCCGCAGCCTTGTACGCCGATGAATTCGTCGATCTCGCCGTCGCAGTCGTTGTCGAGCGCGTCGCAGGCTTCGGGCGTCGGGTCCTCAACGCGGTCGCAGGTGATCTGTCCACCGAAGTCACAGCCGATGCGACCGGGTCCGCAGATGCCGAACAAGCCCGTGTTGCAGGCGCCGACGTTGTCGAGCCCCTCGTCGGTCTCGCCGTCGCAGTCGTCGTCGGCGCGATTGCATTGCTCCCCCTGTGCGACGCCGGGCAGGATGTCGCAGGCGGCCTGCCCGGCGGGCGTGCAGACGAGCAGGCCGCGCCGCTCGCAGGTGCCTTCGCCCACGACGCAGCCGCCGCCAATGCCGAAGCCCTCGTCGATGCGGCCGTCGCAGTCGTCGTCGAACCGATTGCAGATCTCGGGGGCGGGGGGCCGCGCGGGCTGACTGCAAGCCACCTCGCCGTCTTCGGTGCAGACGAACACGCCGTCTGCCGCGCAGGCGCCCACGCCTTCGCTGCACGGGCCGCCCACGTCATAGTCTTCGTCGGGTCGGCCATCACAATCGTCGTCGATCCCGTTGCAGGTCTCGGCAGCCGGGCCGCTGGGGGAGGCGTTGCAGCCGGTCTCGCCGTCGGGTGTGCACGTCACGAACCCGTCGCGGCGGCATACGCCCAGGCCACGCGCGCAGGCGCTCCCGGTCTCGAAGTCCTCGTCGGTTGAGCCGTCGCAGTCGTCGTCGACGGTGTTGCACAGCTCGCGCGCTGGGCGCCCGGGCTCAGCGTCGCAATCAACCCCGTCCTCGGCGCAGACGATGCGGCCGGGCGAGCGGCAGAAGCCGACGCCGCGGATACACAGATCGCCCAGGCCTGCGACGCCGTCATCGACGGCGCCATCGCAGTTGTCGTCGATGCCGTTGCACACGTCAGGCTCGGGGATCACCTCGCCCACGCACGGCCCCCAGCCCACGCCATTCGCCGCGCAGGCCTGGCTGCCGACCACGCAGGCGCCGACGCCCGCGGTGCCATCTGGGCCCGCATAACAATCACGGTTCGCGTTCGGCTCGCAGGCGCAGTCGCCGTCAAGGTCATCGACCTCGCCGTTGCAGTCGTTGTCGACGCTGTCACAAATCTCGACGCCCGGACCGCGCTCGCCCACGCAGGGGCCGAGGCCCGCAAAGGCACACTCTGCCTCGCCGCCGCCGCATTGGCCGACCCCCTCGGAGCCACCCGGGCCCGAGTAGCACGCGACGCGCAAACGCTCGCCATCGGCGCCGCGGTCGACCGTGCCGTCGCAGTCATCGTCTTCGCCATTGCACTGCTCGGCGACCGGAACGATCTGGCCCAGGCACGCGCCAAACGCGCCGTCCACGCAGCGGCGCGCGCCCGCCTGGCAGAAGCCGACGTTCTCGGTCCCCGCGGGGCCCTCGTAGCAGGCCTCTCGGATGCCGTCGTCGTCTTGGCCCTCGTCGGTGCGGCCGTCGCAGTCGTTGTCGGCCCCGTCGCAGATCTCGACGCCCGCGGGGCCGGCCATCGCGTCGCAGCGGGTCCGGTTCTCGCCCAGGCACACCCGAACGCCATCGGCTGCACAGGCGCCAATGCCCAAGGTGCACACGGCGCCCAACTCGGCGAAGTTCTCGTCAATGGTCCCGTCGCAGTCGTCATCTGCGCTGTTGCAGGCCTCGCTGCCGGCGGGCGCCGGACGCGCGTCGCAGACGGTGCCGGCGCCGTCGGGCGCGCAGACGCGCTCGCCGTTCGTTTCGCAAACACCCAAGCCGACCGCGCAGGCCTCGCCCAGGTCGGCGAAGATCTCGTCGGTCTCGCCGTCGCAGTCGTCATCGGCGCCGTTGCAGGTTTCGGGCTGCGGCATGATGGCGTCGCCCCGGCAAACGACGCCCGCGCCGTCCTCGGCGCAGACCCAGATGCCGTCGCCCGCGCAGGCACCGCCCCCGAGGGCGCAGGCCTCGCCGAGGTTCGCGAACCCCTCGTCTGTCGCGTCGTCGCAGTCGTTGTCGGCGCCGTCGCAGGTCTCTTCGGTCAAGCCGACGGGCACGCACTGCGCGCCATCGGGCGGACAGATTGTCGTACCCATGCCGCACGCGCCCGACTGGCCGGTCTCACACGGTGCGTCCTCGGGGCAGTCGCAGCCCTCGTCGATGGCGCCGTCGCAGTCCTCATCGGCGGGAGAGCCGCAGATCTCGTCGGGCATGCACCCGACACACACGCGGCGATCGGGCTCGCAGTACTGACTGCCGCCGCATCCGTCGAGCCGACAGCCATCAGCGCAGCTGCCAGCGCCCGTGCAGTAGCTGCCGGGCGGGCAGACTGAATCGTCCACGCAGGCGCCAGCTGCGCAGTACCCTTCGGCACCGCAATGGCTGCCAGGCGGGCAGGATCCGGGGCTGCAGCGGTCGACGCAGGCCTCTTCGGGGTCGCACACCTGGCCCGCGGGGCACATGCCGGCCACGCACCCCGGCAAACCCGCGTCTGGGCCGGCGTCTGCGGGCATACCATCCGCGCCGCCGCTACCCAGGTCTGCCATTGGGCTCGCATCGACCACTGGGTCAAGCGCGTCGTCACACGCGCCGAGCGCCAGCACGCAGATGACGCAAGCCGCCATATCGCCGATGCGCAGTCCGCCAATCCCTCGCATTTCATCCCTCCATCATCCCTGCCGGGACCATAGCTCAGCGGGACCGACCGGGTCGCGAGGCAACGCCGTACTGGGCACGCATTCGTCGCGGCATGTGCCAGAGGCGATAGCGCAAAGTCTCACATAAGTAATGGGGCGGCTTGCTATTCATGGTCAATTCGGCGCACTGTCCAAGCCTGCAAAACTCAAGAGGCCTATATGCTCTTCAAGCGCACCAAGACTGCTGCGGTTGGCGCCATCCCCGAGGGGCCGCGTCCCCTGAATACCGAAATTTCGCCTGTCTTCGATTCATCGAAAATCCGAACGCTGGCCCGTGATTCAGGGACGGGAGACGCATTGACATCAGGTGCCTTGGTTCATGTGTCGAGCCTTGGGCTGTTGGGGTTGCTGGCGATCGCAGGCGCGCCTTGGTGGGCGTTCGCGCTGCTCGCATGCGCCTGGCTCATGGCGAGCTGGGCGGCCTGAGTGCCAGCGAAGTGTCGCTGCAGTCATATGCTCCGGATATCATCTTATTTTGCCTGAGATGCATCGTCAGGTTCCGCCTGTCGGCGTGCGTGCGCGCCCACTGCGCGGCGGGTGCGCGCATGGATAGAACGCGCGGACGTCCGGCGAATCGTCGGGCAGGCTCGTTGCCGGATTCGAACGTGAACAGTCCGAAATAGAAAAGCCCGACAGTCTTTCGACTGTCGGGCTTTGGTAGCGGGGACAGGATTCGAACCTGTGACCTTTGGGTTATGAGCCCAACGAGCTACCTGACTGCTCCACCCCGCAACACGCGCCTTCGCGCTGATGTATCTTCGAGCTCAGGAAAGCCTCGAAGAATTTTTGGTAGCGGGGACAGGATTCGAACCTGTGACCTTTGGGTTATGAGCCCAACGAGCTACCTGACTGCTCCACCCCGCAACACGCGCCTTCGCGCTGATGTATCT
>JBNMOZ010000320.1:0-7133 GCA_051276005.1 Bradymonadia bacterium
AAGGTCTGCATCAACTATTACCCGCCCCGCGGCGACGCCAAAGAGGGCTGGGACAACATCGACATCTTCGGCTGGCTCGGCTACCCGATGCAGATCAAGGTCGACTTCTTGTGTCGTGACAGCATCTTGGCCGCGCCTATCGTGCTCGACCTGGCGCTGTTCCTCGACCTGGCGCAACGCGCCGGCAAGGCGGGCATCCAGGAGTGGCTGGGCTTCTACTGGAAGGGCCCGATCGTCGCCGATGAGGTGGCGCCCGAGCACGACCTGTTCATCCAGCTCGAAATCCTCAAGACCGCGCTGCGCGACATGATGGGCGCCGACTTGAACACCGAACTGGCCACCGAGTACGCCGCCGCTCAGGAGGCCGTGGTTTGATCTCAAGCGCGCGCGTGAAGCATATCGTGCGCCTGGTGCGACGCGGCGCGCGCTTTGCGCTGCGACCCAGCCAGCGGTCGGTCTGGTTCGCGGTGGCGCGCGTCACCGACGTGGTGCCGGCGGCGCTGGTCAGGGCGGGCATCGCCGGGGTGTTGGTCGACGCCGACGCGACGCTTGTGGCGCATCATCAGCGCGACTTCTCGCCTGCGGTGCGCGCCTGGCTGGTCGAGCTGCAGGCCGCAGGTCTGCGGGTGGCGATCTACTCGAACGCCGACGATCAGGCGACGCTGGTCGCCGCGGGCGTGCCGGTGATCGAGCCGGTGCCGCGCAAGCCGGCGGTGGCGGGGTTTCGCGACGCGGTGCGTCAACTCGGCCTGCGCGCCGATCAGGTGGTCATGATCGGTGACAACCTGATCACCGATGGCGCGGCCATCGACGCGGGCCTTCGGTTTGTCTATTGCGCGCCCTTGTCGGGCAGCGAGAAACGCGGGCATCGGTGGGTGCGTCGCGCCGCGCATGCGCTGGCGTTTGGTCGCGCCGCGCCTGACGTGCCGACCCCGTAAGTGCCGACCGCATGATCCCGTCAGGTCAGGCTTGCAGCCCCGCGCACATCCGCAGCACCGTCTTCGGCCCGCCGTACACGAACCCCGTGTAGATCTGCACCAGGTCGGCGCCGGCATCGAGCGCGGCCTGGGCTTGCGCGCCCGTCGCGATCCCACCCACGGCCACGATGGGCAGCGTGGTGCGCGATCGCAGTATTCTTGATCGCACATGCGCCACCCGCGCGATCGTCCGCTCAAAGAGGGGCGCGCCGCTCAAGCCGCCTTTGCCGATCGCATCGAGCCGCGCTGCGGGCGTCTTCAGCCCCGCCCGCTTTACGGTGGTATTCGCCACCGTGAAGCCAGCCGCGCCCGCCTCGATCGACAGATCGACCGCCGCATCGAGCACGCCTTCAGGCAGGTCGGGTGAGAGCTTGATCAACATCGGCACGTCGCCCTTGGCGGCCATGACGGCCTCGAGCAGCGGCGCCAGCGCATCGGGGTGCTCAAACGTGCGGCCGTCGCCCGAGTTGGGGCAGCTCACGTTGAGCACGAGCACGTCGGCGTGCGGCGCGAGCAGCGTCACGCTGCGCACGTAGTCGTCGATGCCGGCCCGTCCGCTGAGGCTTGAGTCATGGCTCTTGGCGACGTTGACGAAGATCGGCACTGGCCGCTCGACGGTGGCCAGTCGCTGCGCGACCGCCTCGGCGCCCGCGTTATTGAGGCCCATCCGATTGATCAACGCCTCATCGGCAGGCAGCCGAAAAAGGCGGGGCTTGGCGTTGCCTGCGCTGGGCTGGGCGGTGACCGATCCGATCTCAATGAAGCCGAAGCCCAGCCGGGCGAGCCCGCGCACATGCGCGGCGTTCTTGTCGAAGCCTGCGGCGATGCCCACGGGGTTGTCGAAGCGATGGCCGAAGAGCATGCGCGGCGCGACCACCGGGCGCTTAAACCGCAGCAGCCCCAGATCCATCGCCCGCGTGCCCAGGCCGTGAGCGGTCTCTGGGTCGAGCCGGAAGAGCAGCGGACGGACCCAGCCGTACATGGTCACCTGCACTGAGAGGGCGATAAAACGGGAGGAGAGCGGCGACCCTGAGTAAGGGGAGAGAAGGGAGGACCGCCATCGCCTCCCAGGGCAAGAATGCGATGCGGCGCCGACGGACGCAAGGGTCGACGACTCGGGCGGGCCAGATCAGGCGATCAGCGCGGCGCGAGGAGCAGAGCCTGGAGCAGCAGCGGCGAGACCTTCGGATCGCGGGTGAACACCAGGTGCGCCGAGATCAGGCCCAGCGGCGAGGGTGACATGCCGTTGCGCGCGGCCTGGGCCACGCCGAAGCGGTCCATCTTGCACTCTCTCCAGAGCGTCAGCGCCCGAGTCGAGGGGGCCGCCCGCGCCATGCGCTGGAGCGTCTGGATGCCGCCGGGGCAGGCCGCCATCCACTGGGGGAGCGCTTGGGTGATGGCGCGCGATTCGAGGCTCGTGTGCTGCTCGGGGGCAGACGCGCTGATGTCGCGGGCGCCCTTGGCGAGCGGCTCCGGCATCGCGCAGGCCTGGGCGACGCCGACCAGCGCGAACACGTGCTGACGCGCGGGCTCCATCTTGACCAGCGCCTTCTCAATCGCCTGCATGTCGGTGGCGCGGCAGGTTGGGTGACCGGTCGTCGCGATGGGCGGCGCGGCGAGCGCGAGGGCGAGCAGCGCGAACACTAGAACAACCCCAGCGCAGACATGGCGATCCAGCCGCCGACCGCGGCAGCGACCGGGACGGTGAAGTTGTCGTCGAGCACGCGGCTGAACAGCTCGGCCAAGGTGGCGGGCAGGGCGGCGGCGAGCGCGATGAGCAGCGCGGGCAAGACCGCGACGCCGTACATGCCCGCGACGACACCGAAGGCGGCCAGGGTGCCCACCACGAAGAACGTCGATGAGCCCTCCAGCGAGCGCCCATTGACCAGCTTGATGCGGCCCCATTTGCGACCGATGAGGCCCGCGGCGGGATCGGCGAGGGCGAGCACGGTGACCGCGACCGCGCTCAGCAAGGGCTGGCCAATCAGCGCGAGCAAGAGCAGCGCGCTGGCGTACCAGGTGGCCGAGTTGACGCGCCAATGTTCGTGGGGGTGGCTGACGGGCCCGAAGGCCGCCATGAGGCGGTCGTTGACCTTCGGGTTGACGCGCCGCCAGGCCTCCATCGTCCAGCCCCCCACGGCGAAGGTGGCCGCGATGATGAGCATGCCGGTCGACGAGAGGACCCAGAAGATCATCGCCAGCGCGAGCAGGCCAGAGCCGACGTGGAACAAGGAGCGGGCGTAGTTGGTGGGTCGCAGCGCCGGCACATGCACCGCGTGGGCGCGCAGGCCGCGGGCGAGGCTCTCGTAGTGCGGCGCCATGCGGGTGCGGAAGGCCTGCCAGGCGGCGCGGGCCTCGGCGCCTGGTAGGTCGCGCGCGGGGCGGTTCGCCTCGATGTGTCGCGCCAGCTCTTGCAGCTTCGCGCTCAGCTCGGTCAGCCGGTCCTCGACGGCGGCGCCCGCGCGAGATTGCCGAATCATTTCAGCAATATGCGACGCGCGTTCTTCGGCGCGGGCTTGCAGATCGGCGCGCCACGCGGCCGGATCGATCTCCTTGAGGAGTCGATGCAACTCGATGGCGATCTCGCGGCCAGAGTGCTTGAGAAGCTGAGACGTCATCGGCGTCCTCTCATCATCTTTGGTATCCTCCAGCCAAGGAGGTCAGCATGAGCGAGTTGCCCACTGCGCTGGTCCTGCGCGCGGCTTATTTTGCCGCGCGCCATCATGTGGATCAACGCCGAAAAGGCGATCGGCGCCGACCCTACATCAACCACTGCGTGCAAGTCGCAGAGATGTTGGCCCGCGTCGCTGATGTTGATGACGCCATCTTGTTCGCGGGTGCGCTGCTGCATGACGTCATCGAAGATACGAGCGCGACCGAGGCTGACGTGCGCGCGGCCTTCGGCGACGCCGTGGCCGATCTGGTCATGGAGGTCACCGACGACAAGTCGCTTTGCAAGGCCGAGCGCAAGCGCATGCAGATCGCCACCGCGGGCAAGAAGAGCGGCCGCGCTCGTCTGCTCAAGATCGCCGACAAGATCAGCAACGTGCGCGACCTGGTCACCGATGCCCCCGACTGGCCCGCCGAGCGGTGTCTGCAGTACGTGATGTGGTCGCGTGACGTGGTCGCGCCGATGCGCGGGGTCAATGCAGATATCGAGGCGGCGTTCGACGCGGCCTGCGCCGCAACCGAGGCGCATTATCGGGGCATGATCTCGACGCGCAGCAGCTGATTCATCGCGACCGGCATGGCGGCGGCCCGTATCTGGCCCGCCGCTGACACCACCGCTGGATCCTCCGAGTCACCCGCGCCGCGCACCGCTTGGCGTGCCGCTTGATTTGGCCCTTCGCCGAAGGGCTCGTCGGCTTCGGTGCCCGCATCCCACACCGCAAACATCGACGTGACGTCGCGGCTGGGCAGCGCCACGCCATCGGCATCAAAAAGCGGCACGCCCGATCCCTGAGTGGCGATGAACCAGTCGTTCGTCTCGCCCACCATCGCCGCGATGCTCAAGCGCGGCGCGTCGGCCGGATCGGCCGTCAACTCGAAGGTCATCGTCTCGCCTGGCTCCAGCGGCGCCGTCTCATAGTCGTCGGCGCCCGCGGTGCTCGCCACGCCATGGCCGAGGACGGTGTCGCCGAGCGCGACGATCAGCGCGTCGGGCACCCCGTCCTCGGCGAACGACTCCAGCGCATCCGAGGCCGCCGTACCGGCCATGAAGAGCGGGTCTGACACCTGATGCAGCACCCATAACGCGGGCGAGTAGCCGCTGGTCATGGTGGTCGCGTCGCTGAGGTTGGTGATGGTGACGCTGAAGGTCTGCGGGCCGGATGGGGCGTCCGATGTCGCGTCGTCGCAGCCGGCCAGCGCGAGCAGGGCGGTCGTTATTAAGGCGAGGGCACGCATGCGGACTCCAAGTGTTCGCCCTATAGTACCCAAGAACGGTCGATTGTTACGTCGGCATGCGGTGAGTGCATCGAAAGACTGGGGCGCGCGCCAAGGTCGAGCCACACCCGTCCTGCCCATCCTCGCCTGCACATCTTCGCCACAGCCTCACCACCACCCCGTCATGCCGCGGCCCCGCGGTTGGCAACCCGCCTCGTTAGCCTCCAATCACTGCCCAATCGCACGTCCTTGGAGGTTGCATGAAGACTCGCCCCATCCTGAGCTGGGCCCTGTTGGGTCCCGCCGTCGTCGGTGCCTGGATCGCGCTGCGGCTGACCGTCTCGAACTTGCCGTTCGCCGACTTTCCCTCGCTGCTGCTGCGCCTCGGGCTGGGCCTGCCCCTGGCCATCTTGGGCGCGGCGATCCTCACGGCGCCCGCGCTCTACATCGGCTCGGCCTTCATGAAGGTCAAGGCGCGCCCCAGCGCCATGCTCAAGCAGATCGCGATTGGGCTCGATGGCGCCGGCCTGGTGATGCTGGGCCTGATGCCTGCCGTCTTGTTCTTGGGCGCGACGCTCTCCGACCCCGTCGTGGCCACGCTCATCGCGTCGGCGGCGCTGGGCGGCTCGATGATCTTCGGGGTGCGCCTGCTGTTCGGGCGCCTCTATGAGAGCGGCGACGACCGCCTCAAGGCGCTGCCGGTGTATGGCGCCTGGGCCGTCGTCAGCCTGGGTATCGGACTGATGATGACCGTGCGGATCATGAAGGGGGCCGTATGAGCGTCGTCTCTGGGCCAGCCAACGCCGGGCCAGCCGACGCCGGGCCCGCCATCAACGCCGGTGCGCTCCCCAAGAACCCGCCGTCGTCGAAGCTTGAGCGCCCCAAAGTCGTCGAACCTGAAGTGCCGGGCATCTTCGGCCTCGTCGACTCGCTGCTGCGCAACCATCGGCGCGTCGTCGATCGCATCGAAGACGACGATCGCCTCGCCGAGCTCGCTCGCGCGCTGGTCGTCATCATCCTGGTCGGTGCCGCGATCTTCGGGGCGGCCATGGGCTTCTATCGCGGCGGAATTCAGATGCTCTTCGCTGCGGTGAAGCTGCCCTTGGCCATCCTGCTGACGGCGGCGCTCTCGGTGCCCGCGTACATGGCGATGAACACCGCCGCGAACCGCCAGGCCCGCCCGCGGCAAGACGCCAGCCTGGTGCTGCTGGCACTCGCCGGCGCCAGCCTGCTCATCTCGGCCACGGCGCCGATCATCGTGCTCGCGGCGTTCTGGGGCTGGGCGTACCACTCGATGATCCTGCTCGTGGTGGCCTGCTGCGGCATCGGTGGTCTGTACGGCCTGGCGATCTTCGCGCGGGGCGTGGCTCGCCGAGCGGGGCCGGCGCGCGTCCTGATCGGTCTGGGCCTGGCCATGGTGTTCTGCGCCGTCGGCTCGCAGATGACCTGGACCCTGCGGCCCTTCTTAGTGCGGCCGCGCACGGTGCAGGTGCCCTTCATTCGGGGCATCGAGGGCTCGTTCTTGGAGTCGGTCGGGCGCAGCACTGAGTCTGCGCGTGGCCAGTATCGACGCGAGGCGGCGCCGTTGCCGGCAGCCGAGGTGGACGCAGTCAATATCGCGCCGGGCGTGCAGCGGTGATCTTCTGGGTGTTGCTGTTTGGATACGCCTGTATTGGTCTTCTGTTTGGCGTGTGGCGGCTCGATCGCGGGCCGAAACAACAAGCCCGATCCGACGCGGTGCTGCTGCTGTTTCTATGGCCGATGTACGCGCCGTTCAGCCTCGAGTCGGCCAAGCCTCCGCCGCCCGATCTGGACACCCGCATGGCGCGACTGAGCGAACAGGCCGCCGAGATCGACGCGCTGTTGGCCACCCCCGACTTCGATCGCACGGCGCTGCTGGCGCGCATCGCGGCGCATGAGACGCTCGGTCAGGCCCAGGCTGCGGACGCGGTGCGGGGCACGCTGGCCAACGTCGATCGGCTGCGCGCCCTGCAGAACCGCTACGCCGATGAGCTGGCCGCCGTCGAAGCGCTGCGCCAGCAATTGCGCACCCAGTCCGAGGTGTTGCGCATTTCGGGCGGCGCGCCTTCGGATCTGCGGGGGCTCGTCGACGCGCTCGAGGTTAAGGTGCGGGGCCTCGAAGCCGTGCTCGACGAGCCGTTGCTTCACTGACAGCGGTGGGCCGGGGGCTGTCTGGGCGCGATGTCTGGCAGTCGCCAGCGCCCTCAGGATTGTACGAGTAGCCCGATCCGCGCCCGGTATGGTTTTATC
>JBNMOZ010000321.1:0-7132 GCA_051276005.1 Bradymonadia bacterium
TACCGCGCGCGAAGCAATCTGCGTCGGCTGCTCGACCGACCCGCGCATACTTGGCCCGAGCGGCGCGTCTTCGCGCTGCCCGATGACGGCGTAACCGGCGTCGCGCTGTCAAAGGGCCAGCGGACGGCCTGGTCGGTCGCACGAACAGGCGGGAAATGGACGTTCGTGAGTGGCGGCCGACGCCTCGACTCCGATCGCGCTGCGGGCGTGGCGCATATGCTCGCCACCCTGCGCATCGAGCGCTTCGTGCCGCCCTCCGACTTTGCGGTGGTCACCCGGGTCGTCCTGCAAACGATCGCCGGCCCGCGCACGCTCGAGCTCGGCGCCGTCGAGGATCGCAGCGCGCTTGGGCGCCTTGTTGGTCGCGCCGTGGCGTTCCGGGTGCCCAAGGCCATCATCGATCTGCTCGATGTGCCTGCGAGCGCGCTGGAAGATCGGCGCCTCTTCAGCGGCGACGCGGCCCAGGTCACGGCGATGCAGTTCGGCGAAGTGCGCGTGCTGCGCGATGGGCCCGGCTGGCGACCGGCCGTCATGCAGTTGACGGCGCTGAGCATGCCCGCCGTCACGCCGCCCGGCGCGTTCGCGGACCCCGAGTTGGCGCTGATTTTTGAGAGCGGCGACGCCCGATGGACCTTGAGCCTGGGCGCGTCCTATGCGCGCGGCGCACGTTACGGCCGCACAAGTGATGGGGATACGGTCATTTTGGGACCGGCGACGTTGCGCGAACTCCAGCCGCCGTTGTTGGATGAGCCGTGATCGCGGTGGGAGAGGGTGCAATGCGTTCAGCGAGATATTTGTCGGTCGTCGGGCTGTGGCTGACCGGCTGCTTTGATTTGGACGGGGCGCGCCCAGAGTGCTTCGCCGACGATCCCTGCGCGAACGGCGCGGCCTGCATCCAGGGGCAATGTGGCGAGCCTCCGACGCGGTCGGTCACCCTCGACATCTCGCGATGCGCAGAGGGCGTGGAGTGCAAGGCGCGCTGGGCCGACGCGACGCTCTGCGGCGCAGTGCGGGTCGACGGGCAGACCGCCGTGGGTCGCCTGGATTCAGCAGACTCTCGGCTTGAACTGGTCTTGCCCCTCGGCGCATCGACCGCGCAAGCCGCCGTCTTTGCTCTACAAGGCGACTCTTGTGGCGCGCTCGCCGTGGATGACGCGTGCGACGCTGGGTGCGTGGTGGCGTGGGGCTTCGCCCCGCAAGACGTGCCCGAGGGGCCGATCGCGCTGATCGCAGGGTGCGATGATGTGCGCTGGCCGACCGCGCCGCCCGAGCTCTGCAACTCGGCCGATGACGATTGTGACGGCGCCGCCGATGAAGAGATCGGGACGATCGATACGTGCACGGACGGCACTGGCGCGTGCCGCCAAGAGGGCGCCCTGGAATGTGTAGAGGGCGCGCCGCTGTGTTCGGCGGTCGCCGGCATGCCCGGCGAAGAGGTGCTCGACGACGCCATCGACAACGACTGCGACGGCATCATCGACGAGGTGCCGCCCGCCTGCCCGCCCGGCATGGCGCTGCCCTGCGAGACCGAATGCGCGACGGGCGCCCGGCAATGCAGCGACGCAGGGACCGCCGGGCCATGCCTCGATGCAGACGGCAACGCGCTGCCCGAGCCGGCTGACGAGATCTGCAACGCCGCCGATGATGACTGCGACGGCGCCACCGATGAGGGCTTCGAGCTGGGCGTCATGTGCAACCTGGGGGCGCCAGGCTGCGCCGCACAGGGCTTGACCGTATGCGACGGCGACGATGGCACGCGCTGCATGGGCGACATCCCCGACGATCTCGTCGAGCGCTGCGACGGGCTCGACAACGACTGCGATGGCGTCGCCGACAACGGCTTCGACGTGGGTGATGGCTGCTTGGTGGGCATCGGCGTCTGCCGCCGCGACGGCATCCAAGCCTGCGACCCGGGCGGCGAGATGACGATCTGTGAAGGCGACGCGGGCGCGCCGTCGAACGAGACGTGCAATGGCGTCGACGACGATTGTGACGGCACCGTGGACGAGGACTTCGGCGTGGGCGATGCGTGCATGCGGGGCGAGGACGCCTGCGCTGAGGCGGGGCTGCTCGTCTGCGAAGCCGACGGCAGCGTGGTCTGCGACGCGCCCGACCCTCGTGAACCGATAGATGAGATCTGCAACGCCTTCGACGAAGACTGTGACGGCATCATCGACGAGGGCTTGGGCCTGGGCGATGCGTGTGCGCGCGGCGAGGCCCCCTGCGTCGAGGTGGGCGTCATCGTCTGCGACGCCAACGACGCGGCCGTCTGTGATGCCGCCGAGCCCGAGATCTTCGAGGCCGAACTCTGCGACAGCGCCGACAACGACTGCGACGACATCGTCGATGAGGGCTTCGACCTGGGCGCCGATCTGCTCAACTGCGGGGCTTGCGGGCGAGTGTGTGCGGTGCCGGGCGCCCAGAACGCTTGCGTGGTGCGCGTCTGCGTCGCCGATGCCTGCCTGGACGGCCTGGTCGATCTCAACGGCGACTTGGCCGATGGCGACGCGGGCGACGGGTGCGAGTGCGTGGTCATTGGCGCCGACACGCCGGACGCCGACGGGGTTGACGCCAATTGTGACGGCGTCGACGGCGACGTCGCGGCGAGCATCTTCGTTGACCCGTTGGCTGGCGATGGCGCCAACCCAGGCACGCCCGAGGCCCCCGTCGCGACCCTCGCTGAGGCCTTGGCGCTGGTCGATGGTCAGCGTCGGCGCGTGCTGCTCAGCATCGGCGTGCACCTCGTCATCGGGCCGCAGGATGTGCCCGATGGCGTGCACATTCACGGCGGGTATGCGGGCGTCGCCGACGGCTGGCGCCGGGTCGCGCGTGATGAGGCCGTGACGACCCTGCAAGGCCCCGCGACCGTGCTGCGCTACGCCAACCTGGTCAGCGCCACCACCCTGGATCGCCTCGACATCACGACGCCCGACGGCGGCGTCGACGAGTCGACCATCGCGATCGTGGCGACGAACGTCGATGTGCACCTGACCCTGAGCGCGGTGCATGTTCGCCCGGGCCGCGGCGGTGCTGGGGCCGCTGGCGTTGACGGGGCATCAGGCGCCGATGCGCTGCAGGCGGCTGCGCCGGGCGTGGGCCCCAACGGCGGCGCGGCGGGCGCGAACCCGCAGTGCCCGGATGCGACGGCGGGCGGCAACGGCGCGAACATCGTCCAGGCTGCTGGCCAGGACGCCCCGGGCGGCGCGCCTGGGGGTTCGTCGAGCCCTGCGGGTGAAGACGGCCTGCCGGGCGCGCCCGGAGAGCGTGGACCCGATGGCGCGATTGGCGACGGTGCGTCCGCGTTTGGCGCGATCGTGGATGGTCGATGGCGCCTGACCGTCGGCACCGACGGCACGCCAGGCAGAGCGGGGCGTGGCGGCGGGGGCGGCGGCGCGGGCGGCATGGAGATCGGCCCGGTCGAACCGCTCCGGCAGGGGGGCGGCGGTGGCGGCGGCGGCGCAGGCGGTTGTGCCGGCCTTGGGGGCGGGCGCGGCGGCAGCGGCGGTGCGAGCATCGCGCTCATGGTGCGCGGTGGCCAAGTGCTCGCTATTGAATGCGAATTCTTTGCGAACTCGGGCGGTGCAGGCAGCGTCGCGGGCGCGGGCCCCGCTGGATCGCCGGGCGGCGTGGCTGCGGGTGGCGAGCCCGAGACCTGCAACGGCGCGTGTGGCGCGGGTGCACCGGGCGGCGACGGCGGAGATGGTGGCTGCGGGGGTCCGGGCGGAGGCGGCGCCGGTGGCCCGTCGATCGCGGTGCTTGGCGTTGGCCCGGCCGCGCCGGTGCGCTTCGAAGATCGACAGGGCGCAGTGGTCGCGCCGATCGTCGTGGTGTCGGATCCGGGCGCTGCGGGCGGTGGCGGTGCAGGCTGTGGCGTGACCGGGGCGGACGGCGCACTTGGCGTCGCTTTGCCGATCGGCTGCTGTCTTCTCGACGAGGACGGATTCACCTGCATGGCGCTGGTGCCCTGCGAGGATGGCTGAGATGCACAAGTCTTTGACGATATTGATGTTCTTCGCGGTGTCGCTGGCTTCAGCCGCGTCGGCACAGACCCTCGACGAGCTCAAAGCACAGGCTGCGAAGGCCCTCGCGGCTCAGGACTTCAAGGCGGCGCTCACCCTGCTTGAGGCCGCGTATGCCATCGACCCTCAAGCAGATTTGGGTGCGAATATCGGGTTCGTGCAGTACCGGATCGGCGATCGCGTGAAGGCCGCTGCGGCGCTAGAGCGGTTTTTGTCGACGAACCCACCCGCGAGTAAAGCGCGCAAGGCGCAAGATTTGGTCGATCGGCTCAAGCCCCGCATCAAGATTTGGTCTGATCCGAGCGGTGCGACGGTGGTCGCCGAGGACGGGGGTGCGCGTGGCCTGACGCCGGTCACCCTGCGTCTGCTCGCAGGGGATCACGCGTTTACCCTCAAGAAGCGCGACCACAAGCCCGTCGACTTCACCGTACGGGTTCGCGAGGGGCAGCCCGATATCCTGCGGCGCACGCTCATGCCCATGAACGTCGAGCGCAAGAAGACCGTGCTGTTCGCCAAGTCGATCAAGCCAGTCGGCAAGCCGGTCTCGCCCTGGGCGTGGATCGCGTTGAGCGGGGCCGTGGTTGCAGGCGCGGGCGCGGGCGGCTTGTACACGCTGACCGACGACGCTCTGAGTGCCCGCGATGCGGCGCGCTCAGGCACTGCCTGGGACGGGCATCAGGGCGACGCCGAGACCCTTAACACCGCCATGTGGGCGTCCGCTGGGCTGGCGGTCGCCAGTGGCGCGATCTCGGCGTGGCTGTTTGCCCGCTGACCCGCTCTGATCGCCTTCGAAGATCAGCGCTGAGCGTCCGCGCTGATCAGCTCTCGGGGTCGAAGCGCTGCTCGTCCAGGTAGCTGCTGGGCAGGATGTTGAACGGCAGGTACTTCGCCAGGATCGGCAGCAAGACCGAGCCCCCGGGCACCGCGAAGAGCGCCAACGCGGGCACCGCCTTGCACAGGTCGATCAGCTGCGTGTTCACCTTCTCCTGCTCGGCCGGCGTGAGCTGCTCGGAGCTCGCCTTGAGCAACAGCTGCCCCAACTCACTCGTCTCTCGGACCTCGCCCCAAATACGCGCCGCGTTGTCGCGCACCAGATCGTCGAGGCTCTGCCGGAACCGACGCCGCAGTCGCTCGATGGTGCCACGGCGCGAGAGTCGGTCGAACAGGTTGACGTGTTGCTGACAGGCGGCGAGGGCTTCGAGCTCGTACTGGGCATATTCGTCGGTTGAGATCCCGAACGCGACGCGCAGCGTCTCGAGGAACGCGCGCTCAGCAGGCACGTTATCGCCGTCGATGTTTGCAGCGAACAGCAAGACGCGCATGACGCCGCGCTGCTCGATCGGATCGACGAGGACCATCGCGAGCTTGTCCACCGGCACCGGATCGCGCAGCTCGGCCTCAAACATGTCGATGTCGGTGGCGTCGAGGCGGGCCATGCGAATGAGCGCGTCCATCAGGCGCCGCTCGTCGTCGTCGAGCACCTTGTCCGCGCAGAGCAGGGCGATGGTCGCCGAGATCGCATGCTGCATTGCGCTGGCATGCAGCCCCTGAGACCGCTGCATCGCCGTGCGATCGGGCCGACCTCCAAGCGCAGTGCGCGCCTCGACGACCTGCCACCCCAAGCGAACGAACAGCTGGGCATCCTGGTGGCGCAGCAAGTGATGAAACGGATGGTTGAGCAGCGGGTTGTCGACCCTGATCTCGCGGTCGATGAGCACGTCGCCCGTCGCCCTGGCGAGGGCGTTGAGGCGCTTACTGGTTGCCTCACTGGGCGGCATATCGAGCAGCTCGTAGGCGTCATCGATCAGCGCGTCGTCGTCGACATACCAGGCGCAGACAGTCAGCAAGAGGCGGGCGTGCTGCTCGCCGGAGTCGTTGATCCCTCGGCGTCGAATGAGGCGCTCGGCCAGGGCGATCTGGTGCGCGATGGCGTTGAGCGCGTTGTACTCGTCGTAGCGCGCCGAGTCGGCCAGGCCGATCGATCCGAGCAGGTCATTGGGGCGCCCGTCAGCGAACCCACGGCGGGCCAGAGCCCCCGCAAGCCACACCTCGAACGCCACCAAATCCGTCACCGGAGGGGGGATCGCGGTGGGCGCCTTGCAGATGGCCCGCAGGACCGTCAGGAGCCATGTTCGCTGTCGAGTGAACCGCGCCATTCTCATGCCTTGCTGGAGCTCCGCCCCGGCTTGTTCGCGTCAAAAGAGAACAAAATGCGGGTCTGAGGTGTGCAAAATCCTGCACATTTTTGCCAATCGAATCGAAGAGTTGGGTCGTGTCGTAAAAAATCTCTGCATAATCGGGTGGATACAGCGCCTCTTTCCTCTCATCATCCCGAATCGTACAGCTAGATTTTTTTGCCGGCGCGCTGCGTCGGCATCTGAGGAATACGGCGATTCGTTTCGCCAAGGGGAGATGCACTTGAGGATTCGCCAAGAGTTCTTGCGAGCGCTCAGTGTGGCGGCTTTGGCCGTCAGCTTCAGCGCTTGCGATGATGCAGGGATCAACGTTTCGGACGCAGCCGTGGGTTGCGGCAACGATACGATCGATTCAGGAGAGCAATGCGACGACGGCAACACCATCGATGGTGATGGCTGTTCGTCCGCCTGTCAGTTTGAGACGCCGGACGCCGAATGCGGCAACGCGGCTCAAGAGGGCACCGAGGAATGCGACGACGGCAACCTCGTTGACGGCGACGGTTGCTCTTCGACCTGTACCTCTGAGACCGCAGTCTTCTGCGGCAACGGTACGCTCGACGATGGCGAAGAGTGCGACGACGGCAACAACGTCGACGGCGACGGCTGCGACGCCGGCTGCGTGACCGAGGTCGGGCCCGTCTGTGGCGACGGCACGCTCGACGATGGCGAAGGCTGCGACGACGGCAACACCGCCGACGATGATGGCTGCAGCGCCGAGTGTGTGGTCGAGGCGACCTGCGGCGACGGAAACATCGACGACGGTGAGACCTGCGACGACGGCAACGCCGACGCCGGCGACGGCTGCGACGCCGACTGCCAGCTTGAGGCGGCCTGCGGCGACGGAAACGTCGACGACGGCGAGACCTGCGACGACGGCAACACCGACGCCGGCGACGGCTGCGACGCCGACTGCCAGAC
>JBNMOZ010000322.1:0-7129 GCA_051276005.1 Bradymonadia bacterium
GACCGCGTAGACGGCTGACCGCGTAGACGGCTGACCGCGTAGACGGCTGACCGCGTAGACGGCTGACTATGCAGCGGATTAAGAAGGAGAGGTCCCAGCGCGCAGGAGCCTGAAGTCCAGCGCTCCGCCGCGGTGCGGCAAGCTCTGGCAAGGCTGGAGCGCCAGCGCTCGCTGGCTTCGTCGCAATTTGCGGCTGCCTTCGGCCACGCCCAGTTGAATCCGAGCGCTGCGACCCTGAAGAAAATTAGATGAAGAGGATCAGCGTGCCGGCGAAGAGCCATTCCTTGGTGTTGCTCAGGTTCTGGCGGAAGGCGACGTTGAGCTGGTTGCCCTCTTTGCTGCGGCTTGTGTCGAGGAAGCCCAGGCCGCCGCTGAGCCAATTGCTGTCGGTCACGCCGTCGTAGCGATAGCCGCCCCGCAGCGGAATGACCGCGCCGATCAGCATCTCGCCGCCGACCGCGAGCATGGGCTTGGGCCCGTCGGGGTGGCTCTCGAAGTCTGCGAGGGCGTCGAAGTCGAGGGTGACGAACTCGCCGGTGAAAGCGATGCCGCCGCCCGCTTGGCGGGGCAAGCTCGCGTCCTCCGCCTCGATGAGGTTGTGGCCGACGAGACCGAGGTGCAGGGACGGGGTGGGCGAGAAGAGCAGGCCCGCGTCGAGGGTGAAGTCGCGGACCTCGCTCTTTACATCGTTCTCTACGCGATCGAGGTGCAGGTAGCGCAGGCCCAGGCCGAAGTGGAAGACCTGCGGTCGAAAGGCATGCGCGAAGCCGAGGCGGACGTCGTGTCCGTCGTTGCTCACGTTGTCACCGCTGGCCCATTGGTAATGGTAGGCGGCGCCCACCGCGAGGGCCTGATTGGTCTTGGAGTCGACGACGTTGCCGCCCACCGCGTTGATGCCGTTGCTGTCGCGTACGTACTGGCCCTGACCCGCATAGATGTAGGAGCGCGCCATGCCGGCGGGGTTGGCGATGAGGGCGCTGTTGCCCACCGGATCGCCTCGGACGGCGCCACCCATGGCGATGCCGCGGGCGGTCTCGGCGATCTGCGCCTGAGCGGCGTCGACGCCGGTGAGGGTCGCGCAGCAGAACGCCGCGATGGGCAGGAGCGCGAGGGCAGAGCGGAGCATGAGAGCGCCTTTCGGTTTCGAGCGGCGCCAGGGACGCCTTTGGGCCGCGCATTCTAGATGCCTTGGGCAGAGAAGCCAAACCCATTGAGTCGCGCCGGGTTGTCTCATTCGTCGCCTGCATCTAGGATTCGCGGGCTCATCGACGCAACCGTTCTGGCGCGTCGCGACTTCCGGGAGGGCGTGTGAGTGAGGGCACCATCCTCGTCATCGACGACGAGAAGAACATTCGCCGCACGCTCGCGCTGGTCCTCGAGGGCGAAGGCTTCGATGTCATCGACGCGGGCACGGCTGAGGACGGGCTCGAGTTGGCGGCGTCCCGGCGACCTGATCTGGTCATCCTCGACGTCTGCCTGCCGGGCATCGACGGCATCTCGGCGTTGCGAGAGCTGCAGACCATGGATCCCAAGCTGCCGGTCGTGATGATCAGCGGGCATGCGAGCATCAAAGACGCGGTCTCGGCCACCCGATACGGCGCCTACGACTTTCTTGAGAAGCCGCTGGGGCGCGAGCGCGTGCTGGTCACGGTGCGCAACGGGTTGCGGGCGCGGCGCAGCACCCAAGAGATCGAGATCCTGCGCGAGACGAGCGTGCGGCCCTACGCCGGCGGCATGCTGGGGCGTACGCCGCTCATGCAGCAGCTGCGCGACCAGATAGCCAAGGTCGCGCCGACGCGGGCGCGGGTGCTGATCACCGGCGAGTCCGGCACGGGCAAAGAGCTGGTGGCCCGCGCGATCCACGATGAGTCGGATCGCACGCGAGGCCCGTTCATCAAGGTCAACTGCGCGGCGATCCCGCACGACCTCATCGAGTCGACCCTGTTCGGCCATGAGAAGGGCGCCTTCACCAGCGCGGTCAGTCGCAAACGCGGTCACTTCGAGTTGGCGGACGGCGGCACGTTGTTCCTCGACGAGATCGGCGACATGTCGCTGTCGGCCCAGGCCAAGGTGCTGCGCGTCCTGCAGACCGGCGAGATGACGCGCGTGGGGGGAGAGCGCCCGATTTCGGTCGACGTGCGGGTCATCGCCGCGACGAATAAGGACCTGACCGAGGCGTGCCGCGACGGCAGCTTCCGCGAAGATCTCTACTTCAGGCTCAACGTGGTGCCGCTGCACAGCCCGCCCCTGCGCAGCCGCCGCGAAGACATCCCCCTGCTGACCGAGCACTTCCTTGAGCTGGTGTGCATGGAGAACGGCTTCCGTCAGAAGTCGATGGACGCCGACGTGCTGCGCTGGCTGAGTCGGCACGAGTGGCCGGGCAACGTGCGTGAGCTGCGCAACGTGGTGGAGCGCATGGTGATCTTATCTGGCGAAGAGATCGTCGAGGCCGACTTGCCGGCCGACCTGTCGCAGCGGCGTCGATCCAGTATGGGCGCCGCGGGCGACATGTTTGATGGCGGCTCGCTGCGCGATTTTCGCGAGGCGGCCGAGACAGAGCTGATTCGCGCGCGCCTGGCGGCCAACGAGTGGAACATCAGCCGAACTGCCGAGACTCTCGGGCTGGAGCGCACCAACTTGCATAAGAAAATGAAGGCCCTCGGCATTGTGCGCGAGAGGGGCTGACGATGCAGACCCTGCCAGAGCGCCCCGTTCGCCGCCTCGTCGGCGCGATTCACCGCCACCCGTACATGGTCTTCGCCATCGGCCTCCTGTTCGCCGTGCTGTCGGGCCTGTTGGCCGGCGGCATGCTGATCCCCGGCACCCAGCTGGGCCTCAAGAGCAAGATTCAAGACCTGCTGCCCGGCTCATCACCCAGCGTGCAGGCCAGCGAGCTGCTCAAGAAGCGACTCGGCAGCGTCGATATCCTCGTCGTCACGCTGATGACCAACCAGTTCGATCAGGTCAAAGAGGCCCTGCCGCTGCTGGCGAGCCGGCTCGAAGCGCTGCCCAACGTGCGCGAGGTGCGCTTCAAGAACGACGTGAAGATGCTGCGCCAGAACGCGCTGATCATCTTCCCCACGCTCGCCGAGTTGCAGGACTACTACAAAGATCTGACCGAGCAGATTCGCGACGCGGTCAAAAAGGAGATGCGGCTCTTCGATGAAGAAGAGGAGACCGGCGTCGCGGGAGACGGCAAGGCCAAGGTCAAGACGACGCTCGCTTGGGCCGAGATCGAGACCGACGACGGTCTCAGCGAGATCGGGCGAACGTTCCGCAGCAAGGCGCTGCAATACAAAGAGTATTTCTACAACGCGAGGTACACGACGATCGGGCTCAAGGTCTACCCGACCCAGTCTTCGAGCGACCTGGTGTTCTCGCGCAAGATCCTCGCCGACGTCGAAGCTGAGCTGACCAAGGCCCTGACCGAGCGCTTTGGCGGGGTGGGGGAGGGCAAGGTCGTCACCCGGATTGATCTGGGCGGCGGCTACCGCAACGCCATCGAGCAGATGAGCCAGATTCAGGGCGACATGGTCAACTCGGCGGGCATCAGCTTCGCCATCTTGGCGCTCATCGTGATGGTGTTCTTCCGCAGCATTCGCGCGTTGTTCTGCGTGATGGTGCCGCTCATTCTGGGCACCGCATGGACCCTGGGCTTCGCGACCCTGGCCATCGGCTACGTCAACATCATCACCGCGTTCATCTTCGCGGTGCTGCTGGGGCTGGGCATCGACTTCGGCATCCACTTCTACGGCCGATATCGCGAAGAGCGCGCCGCGGGCCATGACCCCCTCGAAGCGATGGTCATCACGCACATGCATTGCGGCATGGCGAGCGTGCTGGCCGGCACGACGACGGCGTGCGCGTTCTTGGCGCTGACCCTGGCCGACTTTAGAGGCTTCAGTCAGTTCGGCCTCATCGCGGCGGTCGGCGTGGTGCTGTGCATGGCCGCGGTGTTCTTCATCTTCACCGCGCTCACCTTCGGCTTCGAGCGCTGGTCGCCGCTCAAGCTCATGGGCTACACGGTCAACCGCGGCGCTGACGGCGGCATCGTGCGTGGCCGGTTCCCCTTCGGCCGCAAGATGGTGCTCTTCGGCGTGATGCTGGGCGTCGGCGGCATTGCGATGGGGCCGCTGGGGGTGGAGTTCGAGCTCAACTTCAACAAGCTCGGACCCAAACAGAAGACCGGCAAGGCTGCGCACGAGAAGATCCAATACGGCACGACCGAGGCCACGGCGCCGGCCGTCATCTTCACCAGCAGCGCTGATGAGAGCCGCAGCATCTGGGCGCAGCTTGAGAAGAAGACCAAGAACGGTCGGCTGCGACACCCGCGTATCAAGAGCTATCAGACGCTCATGTCGCTGGTGCCCGATCAGCAGGCCGACAAGAAGAAGTGGGTATCGAAGCTGTGCCGCAAGCTCAAGCGGAAGGTGAAGCTGTTCGAAGGCGATCCCCGCGAGGGGGCCGACGAGCTGCTCGCGCACTGCGAGCCCGAGGAGTTCGGCGCCGACGATCTGCCCGATTGGATTCGCGCCAAGTTCACCGACAAGAGCGGGCGCATGGGCGAGTTCATCTTCGTCTCACCCCGCGGCAGCACCAACGACGGCAAGGTCGCCTTGGCCTTCCGCAAAGAGATGATGAGCCTCGAAGGCGCCGACGGCCGCCCGCCCGTGGTCTCGGGCAAGCCCATGGTCTGGGCCGAAGTGCTGATCGCGATGAAGGAAGACGGCGCGCTCACGAGCGGCGCGGCGTTCTTGGTGGTGCTGGTGCTGCTGATGCTCTTCGAGCGGCGCATCGGCGCGGTCGGCATCATCTTCATGCCGCTGGGAATTGGGGTCGGCCTCACCGTCGCCGTGATGGCGGTCACCGGTATGAAGCTCAACTTCTTCAACATGTTGGCGCTGCCCACGATCATCGGGATGGGCGTCGATGACGGCGTACACATGTTCCACCGCTACAAAGAGCTCGGGCCCGGCAGCGCGAAGTACATCGTGTCGACGACGGGCATGGCGGCGGTGCTCACCACGCTGACCACCAGCGTCGGCTTCGCGAGCCTGATGGTGGCCGACAACCGCGGGCTCAACTCGCTGGGCATGCTGACGGTGATCGGCATGGTCTCGGCGCTGTTTACGACCCTGGTGATTTTGCCCGCCGCGCTGCAATGGCGCGACGATCGGGCGGCCAAGAAGGCTGCGGCGTAGGGCGGGCCGGCTCAGCGACGGTCCCAACCGTTCCTCGGCGGGCCCCGATTTTCAGCGGATCAGCGCCATTATTCGTCGAATTCCGATCGTACATCGCTTGGTTGCTCTCTGCGCGACAGTCTCCTAGACTTCGCGCCGCATGACCGCATTGCTACCCATCCTGATCTTGCTGGCCCCCGGTGTGAACTCTCCAACTTGGGAGTTCAGCGAGTTGGCGCGCCTTGAGGCGGAAGTCTTCGCGCGCCCCGCGCAGGTTGGCTTGGCGCTGAGCATCGTCCCGCCGCCGGCGCTGACGACCATGATCCCGGCGGCGCCGTCTGCGCCTTTGCCCGACCTGCCGCCGCTGGACGATCTGACGATCCCGGTGACGCTCAACGCCGCCGTCGTAGGCTATCTGGACTTCTTCCAGCAGCGCGGGCGCCCCATCTATGCGCGCTGGCTGGCCCGTAAGGGACGCTGGGGCACCCACATCTTAAAGGCGCTGGCCGATGAGGGGGTGCCACCCGAGCTGATCTACGTCTGCATGATCGAGAGCGGCTTCGTGATGGCGGCCCGCTCCCATGCGTCGGCGGTCGGGCCCTGGCAGTTCGTGCGCCGCACGGGTGGCGCATACGGGCTCAAGATCACCCGATGGGTCGACGAGCGGCAGGACCCAGTCAAGGCGAGCGTCGCCGCGGCGCAGCACTTCAAGGATCTGTTCGAGCGCTACAAGTCGTGGCCCATGGCGATGGCGGCGTACAACGCGGGCACCGGCTGGACGCGGCGCGGCATTCGACGCGCGAACAGCAACGACTTCTGGCGCTTGGTTGAGGCCGACACCCTGCCCGAGCAGGCCCAACGCTACGTGCCCAAGGCCATGGCTGCGATGATCATCGGCCAAGACCCGGCGCGCTTCGGGTTTGGTGACGTCGTGTCGCAGACGCCCGTTGAGTTCGCCTCGATCTCGGTCAAGGGCAGCCTGGATCTGGCGCGCTTCGCCCGACGGCTCGGCCTGCGCCTCAAAGAGTTGCTGGCGCTCAACCCTGAGCTCAAGAAGGCGCGCACGCCCCCCGGCGATGACTATGCGTTGCGGGTGCCGCCGGGTGTCGCCGGACGCGCCGAGTCGGCCGGGGCAGATCGTGGCCGCGACATGGTCGAGCATCGCGTGCGTTTCGGCGAGCGATTGCGACACATCGCGACGTTGTTCGGGGTCAGCCGACGCACGCTGCGCCGCCTGAACACGCTGAACAGCGGCGATGAGCCCGAGCCCGGCGCGTTGCTGATCGTGCCCCGCCCATCCTCACCGCCTGATCCCATCGAAGAGTTGCTGATCGTGACCGAGCCGGGGGTCGACTTTCGGCCGGGCGGGCGTCAGGTCATCTATTTTCCAGTGCGCTGGGGCATGAGCGTGGCCGACGTCGCGGGCTTCTTCAAAGTGACGCCGGGTGCGGTCGCGGCTTGGAACGGCCTGGATCCAAAGGCGAACCTGCAAAAGAATATGGCGCTGCGGCTGCTCGTCGCGCCTGACTTCGATGTGCGCAGCGCGGTCACCGTTGCCGCCGGCCAGGTGACGACGGTGCGGGCCGGATCCGACGAGGCGGTCGCTGCGCTTGAGAAGGCTCAGGACGCGCGCGAGCGCCAGTCGTATGTGCGCCACAAGGTCAAACGCGGCGAGACGCTGTGGAAGATCGCCAAGAAGTACAACGTGAGCATCAAGACCCTGCGCGAAGAGAACAGCCTCAAGCGCCGCGCACGCATGCGGCTGGGCGCGGTGCTGCGCGTGCCGCAGAACAAGCCGGCTGCGAAGCGCTCGAAGTCTCGCACAGCCGCCCGCGCGGCGGCCAAGGCGCGGCGCAGCCCCAAGGTCAAGCCCAAGCCCAAGCCCAAGGCTAAGCCTAAGCCCAAGGTTCGGCCTAAGCCCAAGGCCAAGACGAAGCCCAAGGCCAAGA
>JBNMOZ010000323.1:0-7111 GCA_051276005.1 Bradymonadia bacterium
TGGCAAGGTTGCACTCTACCACTGAGTTACTCCCGCTCAGGTGGCAGCTGAATGAAAAAGGCCTCAGCCGATGACGGTCGAGGCCTTGGAGCGGGAGACGAGATTTGAACTCGCGACTTCAACCTTGGCAAGGTTGCACTCTACCACTGAGTTACTCCCGCTCAGTTGGTGAGCGGGGTTTTATCGACTGAGGCCGCGTCGTGCAACCAAAAAAAACGGAATGCAGTGTGCTTTCTCGCCGAGGAACCCAGAAGTGGTTGGCATATAGACGTTTCGACGTTGGCGGGCGTGCAGCGCCCCAACGATCGGGCGCTATATGCCCTCAAGGACGGTGTCGGTGCCGAAACGGCCGTCCTTTCGGGCCGGGTGATCGGTCGTGAAGTGCAAGCCACGACTCTCTTTTCGGCGCACGGCGGAGCGCACGATGAGCTCGGCAACGAGCGCCAGATTGCGCAACTCGAGCAGATCGCTCGTGATTTCGTAGTCCCAGTAGTAGGCGTGGATCTCTTCGCGCAGCAGCTCGATGCGGCGGCGAGCCCGCTCCAATCGGCGATCGCTGCGCACGATGCCGACGTAATTCCACATGAAGCGGCGAATCTCTTCCCAGTTCTGGGTGATGACCACCGCTTCGTCCGGCGCGCGCGCTGCGCCTGGATCCCAGAGCGGCACTTCGGCAAGCGGGGCGTCGAAGGGCGGCAGCGCGTTGATGTGCTGGGCCACGCGATAGCCGAACACAGCGCCCTCGAGCAGGCTGTTGCTGGCCAGGCGGTTGGCGCCATGCAGGCCCGTGCACGACACCTCGCCGATCGCATATAGGCCGGCGACGTTGGATTGGCCCATGGCGTCGACGCGCACGCCGCCGCACATATAATGCGCCGCCGGGACCACCGGGATGGGGTGGCTGCGCATGTCGATGCCCACCTGCATGCAGCGGGCGTGGATGTTGGGGAAGCGCCGCGCCAGGAAGTCGCCGTCGAGGTGCGTCATATCGAGCAGAACATGGGGCGCGCCGCTCTTCTTGAGCTCGGTGTCTATGGCGCGCGCGACGATGTCGCGAGGCGCCAGGCTGCCCAGGTCGTGATAGGCCGGCATGAACGCGGTGCCATCGAGGAGTCGCAGTTCGCCGCCTTCGCCCCGCAGCGCTTCGCTGATGAGGAAGCTCTTCGCGTCGGGGTGGTACAGGCACGTGGGGTGGAACTGGAAGAACTCCATGTTCGCGATGCGTGCGCCCGCGCGATAGCCCATGGCGACCCCGTCACCGGTCGCGACGTCGGGGTTTGACGTGAACTGGTAGACCTTGCCGCCGCCGCCGGTCGCCAGCACCGTCAGATGGCTGCGGATGGTCAACACGTCGCCGCTCTCGACATCGAGCACATACGCGCCCAGGCAGCGGTTGGGGCCGCCTTGCTGGGCATGCTTGACCGTGGTCAGCAGGTCGATCGCGTGATGACGTTGGAGCACGGTGACGTTGGGATGCGCGCGCACGGCGGCGACCAGCGCTCGCTCGATCTCTTGGCCCGTGATGTCGCCCGCATGCAGCACGCGGCGATGGCTGTGCCCGCCCTCGCGGCCCAGGTCATATGTGCCGGCGTCGTTTGCGTCGAAGCGCACGCCCCAATCGACGAGGCGCCGCACGGTGTCGGGGCCGTCTTCGACGCAGATTCGGACGATGTCGGGCTTGCACAGCCCGTCGCCGGCGACGAGCGTGTCTTGTATATGGGCTTCGAAGGTGTCCTGCGGGTCGAGCACGCTGGACAGGCCGCCCTGCGCGTACGCCGTGTTGGCTTCGGCGATGTGGCGCTTGGTGACCACGAGCACTGAGCGGGTCTGCGCGATGTCGAGGGCCGTCGACAGGCCGGCGATGCCGCTGCCAATAACGAGCACATCAACGTCGATCAAGGTCTTAGACTTGGCCATTCAGCCCTCCGGGACGTGGCGCTTTGCGTCCATCGCGGCAAAGAATCCATGGAAGTAGGCCAGCATGCTCCAGACGCTGAAGACCAATGAGATCGCGATGACCCATAAGCCGACCTGATTGAAGTCGATCCACATCGGGTCGATGAACCACATGAGGCGGACCGGAGCGGGGTAGTGGATGACGAGGAACAGCACGCCCATCATCTGAAACGCGGTCTTGTACTTGCCCAGCGGGCCCGCGGCGATGATGAAGCCCTTGCTCGATGCGATGGCGCGCAGGCCGTTGATCGTCATTTCGCGCGCGAGCAGCAGCACGACCATCCAGCCGGGCACGCGGTGCAGGCCCACGAGCATCACCAGCATGGCCATGACGATGAGCTTGTCGGCCAGCGGATCGAGGAACTTGCCCATCACCGTGACCAGGCCCTGGCGACGAGCAAGCCAGCCGTCCAAAAAGTCGGTGATGGTGGCCGCAGCGTAGAGCCAGCCGGCGTAGACGCAGTTGATGCGATCGCCGTTCCAAATCAGCAGCATCACGAGCGGGATCGCCCCGATGCGGGCCAATGTCAACATGTTGGGGAGGTTGAAGAGCTCTTGCTTGAGCGTCGATTTCACTGCTGTGCCTGTCGCATGCTGAGCGGAATACCTGTGGGTCGGTTGGCTGCCTGCGGTGCCTATTGGCCAGGGACCTCGCCGGTCGGCAAGCGCTTTTGATAGGCGTAGTACTTGTTGAGCACGCGCCGCACATACTCGGCGGTCTGCGAGTAGGGGATGCCGCCGGCTTTGTTCACGGCGCCGCCGCCGGCGTGGTAGGCGGAGATCATCAGCACCATGTCGCCGTTGAACTTGTTGGCGAGGATGCGCAGGAACCGCGTGCCGCCGTAGATGTTCTGACTGGGATTAAAGGCGTCGCTGACGCCCATGTCCTTCGCGGTGCCGGGCATGAGCTGCATCAAACCCTGGGCGCCCTTGTTGCTGACCACCTCGGGATAGAAGTTCGACTCGGTCTTCATGACCGCCCAGATGATGGCTTCGGGCAGGGTGTAGTGCTTGGAGGCCGACTTGACGGTGGCTTCGAACTGCTTCGCGCGGCGTACTTCATTGCCGCTGATCTTCACGCGGCGTGAGCGCCCACCAGACACCGCAGCGGCTGGCGCGTGTCGCGCGCTCTCGTGATGGATGACCCGCGCGCCCTTCATCGGGCGGCTGGTGATGAAGATCTCGCCGTCCTTCTCGACGGTATACAGATCGGCCAACGCCGGGGTGGCGACGGCGAGCGATCCGGCGATGAGAAGACGAGATATCCAACGCATGCGAGCACCTTAGCGTAGTCGACGTTAGATAGGGAACACGCCGGCCCCCGTCACGTATTCAGATCGCCCGCTCAGATTGGCCCGCGCCGACTGAAACTACTCGGCGCAGGCGCCGGCCGCGGCACATCCGGCGTCGTCGCAGTCAACGTCGCCATTGCCGTCGTTGTCGACGCCGTCCAGGCAGAAGCCCGCTTCGCTCATCGCGCAGACGCCCACGAAGGGGCTGCGCGAGCAGCTGAAGTCTTCGCAGTCGGTGAAGTTGTTGCCGTTGTTGTCGATGCCGTCGCTGCAGGTCGCGTCGTCGGACTCGCTGGCGTCGCAGACCGTGACCCAGGGGTTTTGGTTGCACTCGAAGTCGTCGCAGTCGGTGAAGCCGTTGTCGTCTTGATCGATGCCGTCGGCGCAGAGCACGTCGGTGTTCTCGCGGTCGCCGGGGCAGACCGTCACCGCGGGGTTGCGGGTGCAGTGGCCGTCGGCACAGTCGGTGAAACCGTCGCCATCGTCGTCGATGCCGTTGCTGCAGCGCTCATCGCCGGTCTCGGCGTTCTCGGCGGTGGGGAAGGGGGCCGCCTCGCCCATGTTGCCGCCGCCGCCGCCCATGCCGCCCGCGCCCATGCCGCCGCAGGACGCGGCCGGAGCACAGTCGGGATCGTCACAGTCGGTCGCGCCGTCGCCATCGTTGTCGCGGCCGTCGAGGCAGAAGCCGGTCTCGACCGGGTTGCAGACGCCGACGAGGTTGTTGCGTGAGCAGCTGAAGTCGTCGCAGTCGACGAAGCCATTGCCGTTGTTGTCGATGCCGTCATTGCACAGCACGTCGGTGTTCTCGGCGAGGCCGCAGACGGTGATCCAGGGGTTGGCGCCGCAGGAGAAGTCGTCGCAGTCGGTGAAGCCGTTGCCGTCCTGGTCGATGCCATCGGCGCAGAGCGCGTCGGTGTTCTCGCGCTCGCCGGGGCAGACGGTGACCGCGGGGTTGTACGTGCAGTGGCTGTCGTTGCAGTCGACCCGGCCGTCGCCGTCGTCGTCGACGCCGTTCGAGCACAGGTCGTCGGTGGACTCGTTGCCGATGTCTTCGGGCATACCGCCGCCGCCCGCGCCGCCCATGCCGGTGTCGCAGGGGGCTGCGCGCACGCAGTCGGGATCGTCGCAGTCAGTCTGGCCGTCGCCGTCGTTGTCACGGCCGTCAAGGCAGAAGCCAGCCTCGGTCTCGCCGCAGACGCCCACGAAGATGTTCTGCGAGCAGCTGAAGTCGTCGCAGTCGGCGAAGTTGTTGCCGTCGTTGTCGATGCCGTCGCTGCACAGCGCGTCGGTGTTCTCGGAGCCGCAGATGGTGACCCACGGGTTGTTGCGGCACGAGAAGTCGTCGCAGTCGGTGAACTCGTTGGCGTCGTTGTCGATGCCGTCTGAGCACAACTCGTCGCTGTTCTCACGATCGCCAGGGCAGACCGTCACGGCCGGGTTCGCGGTGCAGTGTGCGTCGGCGCAGTCGACCCGGCCATCGCCGTCATCGTCGCGCATGTTGCTGCACAGCTCGTCGGTCGACTCGTTGCCGATGGCCGTCGGATCGGGGGGCACGCCGCCGCCGGCACCGCCCGCTGCGCCGCCCTGGCCGCCTGTGCCGCCAGCGGCGCCCGCGCCGCCCGCGCCGCCCATGCCGACGAACATGTCGCCCGTCACGCAGGCGCCGACGCCTTGGCAGCCCACGTCAGCGCAGTCGATGTTGCCATCGCCGTCGTTGTCCATGCCGTCAGAGCACAGCATCGCGCCGGTCTCGCCAGGCGCGTCATCGCCCCCGTCGTTGTCAACACACCCGACCATCAGACAGATCAGGGCGGCGCCCCATGCTCGACTTTGCAGGACCATTCTCTACTCCCAAGTGATTGCGGCCAATTGGCCAATGCAGGGTGAATATTTCGACGATTCTCGCGCGCAACGTACTGGATTCGAGTCTACCGGTGCAGAGCTTTGTCGGGGAGACCGGCTGCAGTAGACGTCTCGAGACAGACACGTCGTCAGAGACAGGCCGTCAGAGACAGGCCGCCGAGGATACAAAAAAGCCCCATCCGAATGAACGAATGGGGCTTTGGGTGGCTTTGCAGGGACTTGAACCCCGAACCTAACGATTATGAGTCGTTCGCTCTAACCAATTGAGCTACAAAGCCCGAAACGAGCCGCCTGTTTTGTCCAGCGGGCCCGTAAGCGCGGGGAAATTAGCAAACTCGATCCCTGGGCGCAAGCCTCGATCTACATGTCGGCCAGCCTGCCGGATAAGTTTTTTTGCGCTCTCGCGCAGATCGCCTTATGTTGCCCCGATCTTCGAGACTTGGCCCAAGGATGGATATGCGCCGTCGTTTGCTGACGCCTGGATTCATCGTGCTGCATATCGTGGCATTGCATGCCCTCATCGCGTGGTTCGATGGCCCCGGTCGGTCCCCGACCGCCCAGGCCGAGACGGCCAACGCGGCGCCCGTGCCCGACGCGCTCCCCGAAGCGGAGGGCGACGACGGTCCGTCGGCGCAGGCTGCGGGATACGAGCTGCCCAAGACGCTGCCTGGCGCCCTGGATCTGCGCGCGATCTACCCGGATAACGACCAGATGCTCGCGACGCTCGGCAACGACTGGACCGCTGAGTTGACGACCGACGTGCGGCTGCAGGCCATCGCCACCAAGGCGCTCAACCGGGCGCGGGTGCCCTTCGGTGCCGTGGTCGTGCTTAATCCCAAGACGGGCGATGTGCTCGCGATGGCCGACCGGTATGACGAGACGCACCCGAGCGCGCCGAAGCTGTCCAAGGACGGCCCGCCCCACCTCGCGCTGCGCGCCGTCGCGCCGGCCGCGAGCGTCTTTAAGATCATCACCGCGACGGCGCTGCTCGAGAACGGCCTCAATCCCGACCTGCGCTACCCCTATGTGCGCGCGAAGCGCCGTATCTACAAGCAGCACCTGGACGCGCCGCCGCGTGGCGCGCAGCTCTCCTCGGTGGGCGACGCGTTGGCCAAGAGCAACAACGGCTTCTTCGCCCGGCAGTCCTCAGAGCGCCTGACGCGGGAGAGCCTTGAGGGCGTCGCGCGACGGTTTGGCTTCAACAAGATCGTGCCCTTCCCGTTGGCGACCGACGCCAGCACCGTGCGGGTGCCGCGCAACAGCCTGGAGCGCGCGCGCATGTCGGCTGGCTTCTGGCACAGCCGCTTGACGCCGCTGCATGGCGCTTTGATCGCCGCCGCGGTGGCCAACGACGGCAGCCTGCCGACGCCGCGCCTCGTCAAGACGCTCATCTCGCCCGATGGGCAGCGTATCGACTCGCCCAAGCGCGGCCCGTTTGCCGAGCCGATGACGGCGGCGACGGCCCGCCAACTGCGCAAGATGATGGCGCGCACCATTCGCGTGGGCACCGGCCGGCGCGCGTTCAAGAAGTGGCCCAAGTCGCTGCGACACATCGCGGTCGGCGGCAAGACCGGCACGCTCGCGCTGCGCGATCCCTACACCTTCTACACTTGGTTTGTGGGCTATGCCCCGGTAGACGATCCCCAGGTCGCGATCGCGGTCATGGTGGGCAACGGCGAGAAGTGGTGGCAGCGCGGCATCGACGTCGCGCAGGTCGTCCTCTCGCAGCATTTCCTGGCGCTCGAGAGAGACCGCAAGGACGCTCAGGACGCTCAGGACGCTGCCAAAAAATAGTCTTCAGTCGGCGGGGTAGGCGGGGCTGCTCTCGGCCCGCTGCTCTCGGCCCGCTGCTCTCGGCCCGCTGCTCTCGGCCCGCTGCTCTCGGCCCGCTGCTCTCGGCCCGCTGCTCTCGGTCCGCTGCATGAGGGGCCTGGGGGCTGCAGCAGTCCTATTCGAACTGCGCTTCTGCCTCTTCAAGCGCCGCGCCTGCGGCCTCCCAG
>JBNMOZ010000324.1:0-7071 GCA_051276005.1 Bradymonadia bacterium
GATACCCAACAAGCTCTGGATCGATGCACACCGCGACAGCCACCGCGCCGCGCTCACACAAATCATCGGGGGCGGCGAAGCAGGTCGCGATCGCGTCGGCGTCGCACATCGCGCCGCCCACGCAGGCCTGCAGCTCAGCGCCGAACTCGGGGCCGAACAGCAGGCTGCCACCGGCGCATTGGCCGCGGCACTGCTCGACATCGATGAACAGCGCGCCGTCCTCTTCACCGACCAACCCGGGGCAAGCGGCGATCGCGTCACAGGCAGCGGCGCACTCGGCCGGCTCAGCGGGCTGTGGTTCGACATCGCAAAGCGCGGCGTCTTCACACGGCGCGATGGTCAGGCAGCCCGCACGCACCGCGAGGCCCTCGGCGTCTGGATCGCATTCGAGGCCACACAAGAACGGGTCGATGCGGTCGTCACAGCGGGCCTGCGCGGCGCAGAGGGTGTCGCAGGGACGCGGAATCGCCGGCAACGGCACGTCAATGCACTCGGCGATCGTTTCGCAGTTCGCGTTGCGTCGGCGGCTGTTGAGGACGCAGGCGGCGTCAGTGAAGAATACGTTGTCTTCAATGTCGCGGCATTCCGCTTCGCACTGCGCGTCACCGAGCCCGCAGCGGTCCAACTCGGCGCAATACGTGGGGCAGGCGTCGCGCATGCTCGCGCTGTTGAGGCAGGCGCTGAGCACGGCGCACTCGGCGTCGCTGCCGGCTTCGAGCAGGCACTCCGAGGCGGCTTCGACGGTGAGACCGGCCTGACCGTCGATCCCGCGCTGAGCGCAGGTCGCGACGCAGGTCTCGAGGCGCTCGTAGGATTGTGGGTTGCAGGTCACGCTCGCGGCGCACCAGGCCATGCACAGCTCGCCGCGGCTGACATCGCCATCGAGGCACACCTGGCGATCGGCGCAGCGATCAGTGCTGTTGAGGCAGGCAATGAGCGGCAAGAAGTCGCCGGGCTGCTCGAAGTCGCGGTTGTCGCAGTCGGTCGCGCACCCCGGCGTGCCCTGGCCGCAGGCCTCGACCGGATCGCAATACAGGCCGCACGTCGGCGCCTCGGGGGTCACGCAGAGATCGATGTTCTCGCAGCCATCGGCGGCGCCGGTGCACGCGCGCTCGACCCGGGCACGGGTAGCGTCAGGCGCGGCCTCGCACTGGTCGAGGCAGTCGACGGCACCGGGCGAGGCGCACTCGATTTGCGTCTGGCAGAGCACGCGGCACGAGACCCCGGGGCGGGCGGCGCGCTGGCACGCTTCGAGCTCTTCGCAGGTCTGCGAGTAGATGCATTCAAAGCGAGAGATGAAGGGCGCGCCCAGCTCTGGATCGCCGCTGATGAGGGCCGCTTGGCAGTTCTCCAAGCACTCGAACTCCATCTGGTCTTCGGGCAGCAGGCCGCAAAGATCGCTAAGCAAGCAGTGCTCCTGACACGCCAGGTTCGGCTGCGGGCCGGGCGCAAAGCAGTCTAAGGGTGGGGTGCCGCAGGCGTTCGAGAGGTGATCGACGAAGCAATCGATGGCGCCGTCCGCGAGGCGCCGCAGCACGCCCGGGGCGTCGTCAGCGCAGGTGTCGACGGCGAAGAAGCCGCACTCGGCGTTGGCGGCGCACAGCTGCTCGATGGTCGCGTCGCCCACGATCGGGCGGCCGGCGCGCTGGTCGCAGATCGCGAGAGCTTCGCAGCTCTCGGCGTTGCGGGCGCAGTTGCGGCTGACCTGGACGCGGCGCGCGGCGACCGGATCCTCGGGCGCCTCGGCGGAGGCGCAGGCCAACGCGCAGTCGACGGCGTCCAACTCGGGATCGCAGCCTGCACGCACGATGCACTCTTCAGCGCAGTCGCTGGCCACCGCGGCCAACACGCATTCGGCGAAGCCAGGTTCATCGCAGGTGCCGGTCAGCACCGGTCGGCCGCAGTCCGAGATTGCGCCGTTGAGGGTCTGGTCTGCGCACGCGGCGGCGCAGCCTTCGACGCCCTCGAGGCCTGTGGGCACCCGGAAGTCGTTCGGGCAGGCCTCGATGGCCGTGCAGACGTCTTCGCAGCTTGGCGGCGGCGGGGTGGGGATGCGGCAGTCCTGCAGATCGACGCAGCGCGTGATCTGCATGCAGGTGCGATAGTCGGCGAAGCGATCAGACTCGGCGCCCTCGGCGCAGCGCGTGGCACATTCGGCTGCGCCACCCGCGAAGAGATCGGCCGTGCGGTCGCAGGTGTCGTAGACCGCGCAGATGTCTTCGCAGCCCATCAGGTCGCGGATGCCGCCACCCTCGCCGCCTTCGCCACCCTCACCGGCGTCTCCGCCTTCGCCACCGAGGCCGGCGTCTCCGGCTTCGCCGCCCGCCGCGCCCGCGCCGCCGTCGCCGCCCATGCCGCCTTCGCCCGCCATGTCGCGCACCCGGGCGTCGAACTCAATCTGCTGCTGACTGCCCGGACCGTCACCATCATCGCAGGCCCACATCGCCATGACGCAGAGCAGCAACCAGCTTCTCGGGGTAGGCGTACGCTTCCGATTCTTCATCGAATGCTCCCATATCCAGCCGCTTCACGGCCGTTCGTTCTCGTCGAGTGTTTCGGTCAGATTGCCGGAATATAGCAAGAAGGGGGTGACCGAGGCGATCACCTGCGATCGCGGTCAGCGAACGCGCCGCAGCACCATGGCTTGCAGGAACACGCGCCCGCGGCCGATTTGGCGATACCACTTGGCCTCAGAGAGCACGTCGCGCACGGCGGGCGTCAGGGGCGTGGCGCGGTTATTGGCCATCAACGCCCAGGCATGTCGTTGCGAGTCGGCGTAGAAGGCCTCCCACAAGTCGGGCGGCAGCGGCACTTGATGCTGCAACTCGAAGCCGCTGACGCGGATGATCTTGTGGTAGTCGGGCAGCATGCCCATGGGCTCTGCCATGCGGCGCTCGACGGGCCCGCGGACCTCGGCGGGTGCGTCTTTGTTGACCACGCCCGGATAGGTCAAGCACAGGTGGCCGTCGATCGGGATGAGCCGCCGCCACGTCGCCAACGCCTGGTTGAGGCCGACGGTGAGCGCTGGACCTTCGGCGATGACGCAGCGAAAGGCGCCGTCGCGGAAGGGCAGCCGCAGGTAGTCCGCGGCGACCGGCTCGATCAGATGGCCCGCGCCACCCTCTTCGGCGCGCCGGCGAATCCAGGGCATGAAGCGGCGATCGCGATCGACCGCGATGATGCGACAGCCGCGCGAGCGCGCGATCCATGTGGCCCGGTCACCCGACGCCGCGCCCAATTCGAGCACGAGGTCAGTGGGCTTGATCGGCACATGGGTGAGGTAGGCCGAGGTGAAGACCGCATTGCCGGGCTCAACCCGAGGGAGCTGGCAGAAGAAGGCGAATCGATCCACGTCGGTCCCGTGTTTTCAGAAAACAACAGCTCAAAGTAGCTGCTAGACGACCAAATCTGGCCTGAAGCCAGACTGCAAAGGGATTGCAGGCCGGCGCCGCACTCGCATACGACGCTCACGGGTGTACCCCATTACTCAGCGCGCGTCGATGTCCACGTACTTCGCATCGGTCGCGCCGACGTAGAGCTGCGTCGGGCGGAAGATGCGGTTGTCTTCGAGCTGCTCGAGCCAATGCGCCGTCCAGCCCGCCACGCGCGACATGGCGAAGAGCGGGGTGTACAGGTCGACGGTGATGCCGAGCTTCTCGTAGACGAGGCCGCTGTAGAAGTCGACGTTGGGGTAGATGCCCTTGGCGCCCCAGCGCTCGGCAGCGAGCTGCTCGAGCTTGACGGCGATGTCGTACAGCGGCGTGGATCCCTTGCTGCTGAACAGGTCGGCGGCCATCGCCTGAAGCACGGTCGCGCGGGGATCCTTGACCTTGTAGACCCGGTGACCCAGGCCCATGATCTTCTCTTTGCGCTCGACCTTGCCGTCGAAGAACGCCGCGACATCATCGACCGAGTCGATGGTGCGCAGCATGTGCAGCACGCGCTCGTTGGCGCCGCCATGCAGCGGGCCCGACAGCGACCCGATGGCGCCCGCGATGCACGAGAATGGGTTGGCCAGGGTCGAGGCGACGACGCGGCCCGTGAAGGTGCTCGCGTTGAAGCCATGCTCGGCGTGCAGCACGAGGCACACGTCGATGAGCCGCGTGATCTGCGCGTCAGGCAGATCGCCCGACAGCATGTACAGGAAGTTGGCCGCGTGGCTCAGCTTCGGATCGGGCGCGATCGGCTCTTTGCCGCTGCGGATGCGATCGAAGGCCGCGATGACCGTGGGCATGCTGGCGATGAGGCGCAGCGCTGCGGTGCGGTTGCCGTCGCGGTCGGTCACGTCGAGCTGCGGGTAGAAGGTGCCCAGCGCGGCCGTGGCGGTCTGCAGGGCGACCATCGGATGGCCATCGTTCGGCAGGGCCTTGAAGATCTCGACGATGCCGGCGGGGATCCCGCGCAGCGAGGTCAGCTCTTCGGTGTACGCCTTGAGCTGGTCGGCTGTCGGCAGCGCGCCGAAGAGCAGCAAGTAGCTGGTCTCTTCGAAAGAGCTCTTCGCGGCGAGCTCTTCGATGGCAATTCCGCGGTAGCGGAGGATGCCCTCAAGCCCGTTGATGAAACCGATGGCGGATTTGGCGGCGACGACGCCGGCGAGGCCGGGCACGAAGTCGGTCATGACGCGCTGCTCCTTGAAGAAATCGAATGGTGCGAGAACTGCTCACCCGCGGCCGAGGCCGGATTGGCGACTCTATACCAGAAATCGGCGTGCAGCGATATGGCCCACTGCGTCATGGCGCGTCACTGTAGGGCTGGGAGACAACGCCCGAAGCGCACTCGACATCTGGTGGGCGACCGGTCGGCGACCAGATGTCGACGACCCTGGTGCCGAATGCCCAAGCGCCGCGACGTCCCCGCGGTCGAGATCCGCGACGGTCAAATGGCGATCGCTTGGGGCAAGGGTGTCGGCGCGTCAGGGCAGGGTGCGATAGCGCTCGAAGAGGGCCTTCTGGCGGTGGGCTTTGGATTGCGGGCGACCGTCGATGACGACATGCGCCGCCAGGCTGGCGGGCTCGAACGGGTCGCCAGTCCAGACCACCAAATCGGCGGCCTGACCCACAGCCAGTTGGCCGCGATCGCCGAGCCCGAAGGCCAGGGCGGGGGTGCGGGTGATGGCGGCGAGGGCGGCCGCGTGCGGCAAACCAGCCCGCACGGCGTTGCCCGCGACCTGCCGCAGCGTGCGTGCGTTATGGGTGCTGAACGACGACAGGATCACCGGCACGCCCGCCGCGTGCAGGCGGGCTGCGGCATCGGGCACGGCCTGTAGGGCGTCGAAGTCCTGCGGCTGACCCAGCATGTCGTTGGTCACGACGGGCACCTTGGCGGCGGCGAGCGCCGAGGCTTCGAGCCAGGCCTCTTTGGCGCCGATCAAGATGATCCGCAGCCCGAAGCGCTCTGCCAGGCGCAGCGCAGCGCGAATATCGGCGCGACGGTTGACCTCGATAGCGAGCGGCAGGGTGCCAGCCAGGACGGGCTGCAGCGCTTGAGCATCATCGGCCGAGATCGCCAGTGAGCGCGACGCGTTGCGGTCGAATTCATTGCGGTTCTTCGCGTAGAACTGTGCGTCCAACAAGGCCGCGCGCAGGCGATCGAGGCCGGCAGCGCGGCTCTCGTCAGCGCTCCCACCCCAGCGCGCATACATCGCGACCGGCCCAGGGAGCGTGACGCCATCGAAGCGGACCGCGGCTGCCTGGCCCGCGATGGTGCCGCCTTTGGGGCGACTGACCGCGAGCGTCAGGCCGTGGACGCGCTGAATGGGGATGACGCTGGAGCGCGGATCGATCGCGTCGCGCACGTCGAACGCCGCCCGGATGGGCGCTGTGCCCCCCAGATCGTCGTCGCGGGTGGTCGATTCGTAGGTGACCTCGTCGAGCCCGATCGCGGTGTTCGCGTCGATCAGACCGGGCGTGATCATCCCGCCTTTCGCGTCGATGACGGTGGCGCCAGGCGCGACGACGGCCGGCCCCAGCGCGGCGATCCGCCCGTCGACGATGTGGATCGCGCCTTTGACGGTTTGGCCGTCGTCGGTGGTCCAGGTGGCGTTGGTGATCAGCAGCGCGGCGAGCAGTGCGGCGTTCATGGCGTGGCCTCCCAGCCGGCGTCGCGGCCGACTTCAAAGTCGCTCCAGGGGGGGGCGGGCTTCGTGGCGTCATGGCGCAAGTGGCCGTCGATATAGACCCGCTCGGCGCGGGCGTAGACGCTGAAGGGATCGCGATCCCAGACGACGACGTCGGCCATCTTGCCGACGTCGAGCGTGCCGACCTGATCATCGATGCCCAGCGCCCAGGCCGGGTGAATCGTCAACCAGCGCAGGGCGGCGTTGGCGTCGACGACCACGCCCGCGTTGCGCCCGCTGGCCAAGGCCTTGGCGGCCTCCTGGTTGAGGCGCTGGATACCGACCGGGCTGTCGGAGTGCACGATGCCGCGCACGCCCGCTTCGTGCAGCAGCGCGAGGGTCTCTTCGATGGCGTCGTGCGCTTCCATCTTAAAGCCCCACCAATCGGCCCAGGTGCTGACGCTGACCTCTTTACGGGCGAGCACGTCGCGGATCTTGTAGGCCTCGACCGCGTGATGGAACGAGCGGATCTTGAACCCGAACTCGTCTGCAATCTTGAGCTGTTGGAGCATCTCATCGGCGCGATAGCAGTGCACGTGCACGAGCACGTCACCGTCGAGCACCGCGGCCAAAGTCTCGAGCATCAGGTCGCGTTTGGGCGGCGGGGTGGTGGCCTCGTCGGGGTTGGGGTTCGCCGCCTCCCAGTTTGCCCAATCATGGCGATACCGGCGCGCGTTGATCCAGGCGGTGCGCATGGCGAACAGGCTGCCCATACGCGTCGCGGGCGCCTGCTTTCGACCGCCGTAGACGCGCTTGGGGTTCTCGCCGCAGGCCATCTTCAGGCCGTCTGGTGCGCCGGGGAAGCGCATCGCCGCCACTTCACGGGCGGGGTGCAGCTTCAAGGTGACGCTGCGCCCGCCAAACAGGTTCGCGCTGCCGGGCAGCACCTGAATTGTCGTGACGCCCCCGGCGACGGCGCGCTGAAGGCCCGGATCTTGCGGCCAAAATGACTCTGC
>JBNMOZ010000325.1:0-7033 GCA_051276005.1 Bradymonadia bacterium
CGCCCGGCGTCGCAGCTCGGCACCGAAGTAGGCGCGGTCGCTCGCGGCGATGCGCTCGGCGCCGGCGGCCGCGACAGCCGCTGCCCCACTGGGCGCGGCGCTCCACATGGCGCGCACATCGTCGGTGAGCAGCCGATGGACGTGTCGGGCGTTGTGGGCGAGCGCTCGCCGATCATCCGCGCTCAGGGTGGTGTCTGCCGCTGACGCCGCCCGGTGCAGGCTCCCGCTGACGGGCAGGTCGCCATACATCGTGGCCAGCGTGAGCGCCGACCACGCGGCGTCGTCGTCGATGGGCGGGGCCGAGGGCAGCGTGAGTGGGCGACCGCTTGCGGCTGCGGCCACCGCCACCGTGACCCAGTTGGGCGGCATCATCGGGGCATAGGCGCGGTGGCCGGTCGGGTGGTCCTGTTGGCTCCACAGCGAGTCCCGAAGCACGAAGATCCCACCTACGCCGGCGGCATATTTTCGCCAGCGGGCGGCAATCTCAACGCCATCGGCGGCATAGGTCGCGCCGGCGTTGGGGCCGCGGATCTCAAGGTTGTTGCACTCGTAGACCAACTCGCGACACCGCGCCGACGTCTTGCGGAACGCGCGGGGACTCACGCGGTGGTAGCGCGCAGGCGCCGACCGCAGATTTCGCTCATTGACGGCGGTGCGCGCGACCGGGATCGCTGGGGGCGCGGGGCGCGGCGTGGGCGCTTTGACGGGTACGATTGGCGCGCTGACGGGCGCCGCGTTCGTCGACGGGTAGCCAGGCTCGACAGGCGGCTCGGCAGGCCGCTCGACGGGCGTAGGAAGATCGATCACGCCGCTGCCCGGGCTGGCGGGCGGTGGCCGGCTGTCGACCCGCACTGCGGGGTCACTGCTGCAGCCGCCAAGGCCGGCAGCAGCCGCGAGCGCGCCGGCAGCGAGGACGCGCATTATCGATCGGGTCGCGCTATGCGCCCGGCCGGCGCCAGGGACACTCCAGGGGGACAACAGCCGAAACATTGTTTCATCCTCGTCGGGATTTGCGACACCGGCCTACCCTAACTCTCCTGGGTCGCTGGCAATGGTCAGTGCCACTCAGGGCACGAGCGCGCCGGATTCAGACGGATCCAGGGGGCGCAGGCCCATGAACTGCGGCATGAGCCACCGGGCGTTGGCGCCATCCTCGCCGTGGCCCGTTCGAAGCAAAGCGGCGACGGGCTCAAGGCGGTTGGGGGCATCACCCAGGGCAGTCATCCTCCCTGATATGATTGAAGACAGGTATCATGCTCCTTGGTCTGCATTTTGGTATGCCGCCACGCTGAGACCAGGGCCGCGTTGCGCTTTCAAGGGCGTCCGGCCCTCCATGAGCGTTGCCTGTCAGCTCTACTTCTGGTCGGTAGCCGCCGGTGATCTGTCATCTGCCGTGACCCGGCATGTGTCTCGCCCTGATCGGCGATCATCGACCAGGAGGCGCTGCAAGTGCGGCTGGTCGCGACCGCTCGGCTTCAGACCGACGGCGCGCTGCGCACCAAGTAGAGCACGCCCAGCACGATGAAGAGCACGCCGGCTGCGCGCTGTATCCAATGCGGCGGGATCACCCGCCCGATCGCCGCACCCGCCAAGACCGCGATCGCCGACGTCGCGACCAGCGCCAGGGCCGACCCCGCGAAGATCGTCCACCGCGCGTCATGGCTGCCCGCAAAATTGAGCGTCGCCAGCTGGGTCTTGTCGCCCATCTCGGCCACGAAGACGGTCATGAAGGTGGTGGCGAACAGGGTCCAGTGCATGGGGCCTCGCAGGTTTTCTCGACGCGACGGGGTTTGCCAAATGGCGCTCGCTTCTGATACTGAACGTCTGTATGGGTACTCGCACCGGATTCGCTGATCTCCCGCTTCACCATGGCCGCGTTCCGGCGTGGCTGGCGAGCCGTATGGCGTCACTGGGGCGCGTCATCATCGAGTCTCTTGTGCTCCACTACGGCCGCGACGCGGTGCTCGAGCGCCTGGCGCATCCGTTCTGGTTTCAGTCGTTGGGCTGCGTGATGGGCATGGACTGGCACTCATCAGGCATCACGACGAGCGTGCTCGGTGCGCTCAAACGCGGGCTCGCGCCCGTGGCCGATGAGCTGGGCATCTACGTCTGCGGCGGCCGTGGGCGACAGTCGCGGCGCACGCCCGACGAGCTGTATCGCGTGGCCGACCGGACGGGCCTCGATGGGGCCGCGCTCGCGCGATCGAGCCGCCTCGTCGCGAAGGTCGACAACACCGCCGTGCAAGACGGCCATCAAATCTATCTGCACAGCTTCATCGTCGCCGCCGATGGCAAGTGGGTGGTGGTGCAGCAGGGCATGCGCGATACGACGGCGCGGCGCTATCACTGGACGTCGGTGGGGCTGCGCAGCTACCTCGACGATCCGCAGGCGGGCATCGCGGGCGCGCCCCAGCGCAGCCCGATCGTCAACTTCGCAGACGCGCGGGCCACCGCCGCACGCGCCGCGCTGCTTGAGCGCTTGGAGACTGGCCCAGATGCCCTCGTTGACGCGGTCTGCGCCATGCGCGGGCGTCCGGTTGACCGAGGGCCGTCGAGCCATCCGCATCTGCCGTTCTTGACCATGCCGGCGCACCACGAGATGCGGCCCAAAGACGTGTTCGCGCAGCGCCTGCACGCGACCCTCGCCGCGGCCTGCGCCAACGCGCCCGCTGACTTCGAGACGTTTCTGCTGACGCCCGGTCTGGGGCCGCGCACCTTGGAGTCGCTCGCGATGGTCAGCGAGATCATCCACGGTGCGCCGGTCCGCTTCGCTGATCCAGCGCGCTTCTCGATGGCCCACGGCGGCAAGGATGGTCACCCGTTCCCGGTGCCGATCAAGGTGTACGACGACACGTTGCGGGTCATGCGCGACGCGGTCAGCGCGGCGAAGCTGGGGCAGGGCGAGCGCATGGACGCTCTGCGCCGGCTCGATCAGCAGGCCCGCGCCTTGGAGGGCCGCGTTGACGGGCCCGGTGTCGCGCGGCACATCGCGCATGAGCGCCGCATGAGCCACCATTACGGCGGGCGGACGGTGCATGGATACGTGCGGCCGCCGCAACCGGTGCCGCCGCAACCGGTGCCGCCGCGACGAACACGTCCCGCCAAGGCCCCCAGACAACCGAGCCTGCCCGGCCTGTAACGCGTGTTTTTCGACGTCGAAGGTTGACGGCGAGGCCCGCGGTGTGGCTCCTACGCGCTTCGCTGACCCGTGGAGATCGCATGCCCGAGTACATCAGCACTATAGGCCGACAGCGCCTCATCGACGAGTTGACTCACTTGATGCGCGTCGAACGCCCGGGGGTGGTCAGTAATGTCTCGGCCGCCGCGGCCGAGGGAGATCGCAGCGAGAACGCTGAGTATATCTACGGCAAGAAGCGACTGCGCCAGATCGACGGCCGCATCGAATACTTGTCCAAGCGCCTCGACAAGCTGACCCCGCTGGCCAAGGCACAGAGCGACGCGCGCGTCGTGTTCTTGTCGTACGTTGAGGTCGAGGACCAAGACGGCGCCGTGCATTGGTTTCGCATCGTTGGCGCCGACGAGACCGACGCCAAGTTGGGTCACATCTCGTTCAAGTCGCCGGTCGCGCGGTCGCTGCTCGGTCGCGAGATCGACGATGAGGTCAACGTGAAGACCCCCGGCGGCGAGCGCAACTACACCGTCTTGCGCATTCGCGTCGAGCCGCCAGAGGCCGCCTGACGCACCTGCCGGTTGACGTGCGGCTGCGCATGCATACACTGACGCCGATTCCGTCGGCCGCGGCCATGAACGAAGGACTTATGATGCGATTCACTGCTTTGATTTGCGCGAGCGTGCTGGCGATTGGCTGCCTGGGTTGCGGCGAGGAGCTGGGGTGGGGGCCCATCGGCACCCGCGAGGATCAGGCGGAGCAGCCGCCCCCCGCGTCGCGTGGCAAGGAAGTACGCGAGCTGTGCGCGGAGGTCGGGATCGCCGCGGTCTCGGCGCTGTGCAACGACATGGACCAGCTCAAGAAGAAGAAGAAGACCGCCGCCAAGGACTGATCCTGAGTGGGCACTGCGCCTGGCCATCAGGCGTTGGTCCAAGAGCCTGAGATTGTAGAGCCCCGCCTCGGTGGCACCCGACCACCCCGCCTGTGCAGTCCTCTGCCGGCACCCGACCACCCCGCCTCTTCAGCCCTCTGCCGGCACGCAAACGCCAGCCAGCATGTTCTGGCTGAGGTCGCAGATGTCGCCCTCGGCGCAGGTCGCGCCAAACGCCGGTCCGCACAACGTACGACAGGTCAGGTCGCGGACGTCGCAGAGCGCACCTGTCTGGGCGCAGTTGTCGATCCCCCGCACATCGATGGCACACGGCGCGCCGGTCTCGGCTTGAGCCGGCTCGACGCAGGCGCCGATCGACACCACGTCCATGGGCGCGCTCATGTCGCTGCTGATCCACTGGCACCGCGATCCGTCACAGTCCTGGGTCGGATCGCAGCGGTCATGGCAGCGGCCCTGCAGGCAGATGCGATCGAGGCCGCAGATGGGCAGGTCTGAAGGCGAGCAGGGGCGCACGCAACGGGCGATGCCGTCGGCGGCCACTTCGCAGAGCAGGCCCGCGTCACATTCGCCCGCCAAGCCTTCCGGATCGACGGTACAGAGGCCGCCTTCGGGCACCCCGGCCGGCGCGATTCTGCACTCGCCCAACACCGCGTCGAAGGCGTCGAAGCCGATGAGCCAGCAGCGCATCGGGTCGGCGCATGTGCTGGGATCCAGCGGGTCGCAGGCGGGGGCTCGACAGGTCGGGACGGCGTCGACGAACGGGGCGAGGGCGCATTGTGTCTCCGCCTCACAGCAGTCGGCACCGGGATCGCATTGCGCGTCGAGGGCCAAGGCCGCCTCGCAGAGGCACGGGTCGTCGTCGCCCGGCTGACAGGCCACGAACGGTCGGCAAATGGGCATTGGCTGGGTGAGGTCACAATACGAACCTCGGCCGCAGTCGAGGGTGCGCACACACGTCGCCTGGCAACTCGGGATCGCGGTGGTCGCGCTGCAGGCCAGGCCGGTGTCGCAGCAGGGCGCGTCGAGATCGCACGCGGCGTCCAGCTGCAGCGGATCGTCGACGCATTCGCCGCCACCGCCCATGCCGCCTTCGCCACCGCCCATGCCGCCTTCGCCACCGCCTATGCCGCCTTCGCCGCCTTCGCCGCCAGCGCCGCCTTCGCCGCCAGCGCCGCCGGCGCCGCCTTCGCCGCCTTCGCCGCCAACGCCGCCCATATCGGGCGAGGCGCCCATATCGGACACGGCGGCGTCTTGGCCGCCCGCGCCGCCTTGGCCGCCTTCGCCACCGCCGCCACCGCCCGCGCCGCCCGCGCCAACGCCCGCGTCGAGGCCGTCGCCCTTGTCGGGCACCCGCGTGAAGCCGCAGCCGGCCTGCAATAAGACAAGCGCCAGCAGCGCCGTCAAAGGTGTGGTGTGTGGTGTCGATTGCGCGCGCACAGTGGTCCTCCCCAAGCAGTCGTCCAGTGACTCGACGAGCCTGCGCCGCCAGTCTTACTCGATCTTGTGGGCAATATTGGCAATCCAACGCATCGCTGTCATCCGGCGGGCGATTGAGTAGACTGCGCTGATGGACGTGCGGATCATTGTGCTCCTCGACGCGGACGCGGACGCTCTCGCGTACACCGTGCTGTGTCGCGGTGCTGCGGGCATGCACGATCGCGTGCAGCAGGGGCAGGCGCCGATCGACGCGGACGCCATCGACGCCGAGCGGGTGACCCTCACGCGGGCGATCCGCCGGGCGTTGGCGCGACCCGACGACGCGCGCCGCCAAGCGGCGATCCACGACAGCGGGCGCTTGCTCTTCGATCTGTTGTTGCCGGCGCCGGTCAAGGCGCGGCTGCGGTCGATGGGCGGGGGCGAGCTGGTGCTGGCCACGCGCGGTCTCGACGGCATGCCCTGGCAGGCCCTGCATGACGGGCAGCACCCGCTGGGTCTGCGCTGGGCCATGGGCGAGCTGAGCCTGGGCGACCGCGAGGCGCCGCCCATCAAAGCGGCCACCGCGTCGGCTGACCGACTGCTCGTTGTCGCCGATCCCGCGGCCGATCTGCCCGCCGCGCGCTACGAGGGCGAGGCGTTGATGCAGGCGCTGGCTGGCGAGGCGGGGCTGGCGTGCGACCTGCGCGTGGGCCGCCTGCGTCGCGCCGATCTGCTGCGCATCTTCAAGCGCTTCGGCATGATCCACTTCGCCGGACACGCCGACCCGGCGACCGACGCGCGGGGGGCCGGCTGGCGGCTGGCTGACGGCTGGATCGACGCCGCCGCGATCGCTTCGCTGGCGGGCGACACCGCGCCATCATTGGTCTTCGTCAACGCCTGTCGGTCGGCTGAGGCGGCTGCGCTGGTCGACGCGCTGGTGGACGCCGGGGTGCGCCACGTCATCGGGGCGGGGGTCGACCTGCCCGACTTGCCCGGCGCCGAGTTCGCCATCCGCTTTTATCACCATCTGCGCGAGGGCAACTCGGTGGGCGAGGCTCTGCGGGCCGCGCGGGCGCACGCGGCCGGCGCAGGTGATCCGATCTGGGCCGCCTATCGACTCCGCGGCGACCCAGGGGTGGCATATCTGCGCTCGCAGCCGGCGCGCCCCGCGGTCGGAGGCGCGCGCCGTGGCGTCGCGTTGGCGATCTTGCGGCCGATCGTGGAGGGCACGGCCGAACGCCTCGCCGAGCAGGTTCAGGCGCGGCGCGATGCTGAGCGGCAGTGCATCACCGCCCATGGTGGCCGGCTTCTTCCAGGCCGCGGGGCGGTCACGCGGGCCGTCTTCGGGGTGCCGTTCAGTCATGAGAACGACGTGGAGCGCGCCGCTGATGCCGCCCTGGCGCTGGCCGCTGATGACACCCGAATTGCGCTCGACCTGGGCCCGATGCTCATCCAGGGCGTCGACGTGGTCGGCGTGGCCGCGCTCAACGCCGAGGCGATGTGTTGGCGACGCGCCCCCGGCGTCTGGCCGAGCGAAGCCGTACGGCGGGCGCTGGGATCACGGGCGTCCTGCGACGCAGACGGGCGGCTGACGC
>JBNMOZ010000326.1:0-7008 GCA_051276005.1 Bradymonadia bacterium
ACGCCGCTTCACTCTGTGTGTCGTTGGCGCCATCGGCGCGGCGCTGACCGTCATCTGGGGTCCACTACTCGCCCACTTCATGGTGCTTGACGCCGTCGCGACACGGGCCGCAACCCTGTACGGCATGGCCGCTGGCATCGTGACCACCGGCTCGGCGGTTCTGCTGGTCTGGTGGCGCCTGCGACGGCCCGTCAGCTCTGTCCTGCCCCTCCATGCCAGCCTCGACCTGTCGGTGAGCGGCGCCGTCAGCGCGATAGCCATCTGGGGCTTCGCCCACGTCGATCCTCGTATTCCGGCATTCGAGGGCCTCTCGCTGCTGTGCCTGTACGTCGCATTCGCGTCAGGCGGCGGCTTGATCATCTACGTGTTGATGCGCGCCAGAGTGGCGCCAGCGACGGTCGACACGCGTCAGCGCATGCCGTCGATCCACGGACTCTTCATCTATGGCACCGCGGTGCTCGCGCTCTTTACGGCGGTGCTCCTGGGCTTCGGCACGGCTGGGCGCTCGGCCGGCGCGCGTGATCAATTGGAGGGCGAGGCGCTCTCCAACATCACCGACCTGCTGGCCGCGGCCCTCGCGCAGACTAAAGTGCCCGGATCCGAGGTGCAGATCCTCGACCTCCTCGAGACCGATCCGATGGCGCGCGCCGAGCTGCGCCCGCCCGGTACGGTCCCCCCGATGGTGCGTGACGAGACGTGGATGACAGACGATCGACGGGTGGTGCTCAGCGGTGGGCATCGCTGGCATGTGGTGCGCCGAACCATCGACCAGGGCGTGCTTTGGGTGCATGCGCCAGCCAACGTTCGGCCGCCCGTGCGCGCGCCCGAAGACACGCCGGTGCTGCTGCTGCTCGCCTTCCTGCTGCTGATCGCCCCCCTCGGCACGGGGCTGTTCGGGCGAGACCTGGTGACCCGGCTCGCGCATGTCGCTGGCGAGCTGCGCGCGATGGGGCCTGCCGCGCCAACGAACATGGTGCCGCAGGGTGTGGCGGTCGAAATCAACGACGAGGTCGGCGAGGTCGCCGCCGCCCTCAATCGCCTGTGTCGTCGATTTTCCACCGAGACCTCTCGGCTCGCCGACGATCTGGCCGCGGCTGAAGCCGCTGACAGCGCCCGCGACAAGTTTCTGACCGCGTCGAGCCAGGGCCTGCGCACACCGCTGAACCGCATCGCCGCACACTGCCAGGTGCTGCAGGCCGAGACCCGGCTGACACCCGCGCAGAAGGAAGACCTCGAGGCGATCTCGAGCTCCACCCAGCAGCTCCTCGGGCATGTGGGCGACATCCTCAAGCTGACCGCGCTTGACGCCGGCGACGAGGACCCCCTCGCCTTGCAACCCGTTGACCTGGGCGAGCTGGTGCGCACGGTGATGCGCGCGCATGCGCAGGCCTTCGCGCCCGGGGTCGTCCCAGCCGTCCATGTCGTGGACGGCCTGCCGATTGCCATGGTCGACCCGCATCGCATCCGCCAGGTTGTCGCCAACTTGATCAGTAATTCCGCAAAATTCACCCGAGACGGACATGTCGAAGCGATGGTCTCACTGGCGCGGGCTGGCACTCTGAAGATCGAGGTCGCCGACAGCGGTCCAGGCATCCCAGCCGCCGAGCTTGAGCAAATCTTCATCGAGTTTCATCGCGTCGAGGCGCAGCGTGATGTGCCGGGCACTGGCCTCGGGCTGGCGATCTCGCGCCGTATCGTTGAGCGGCATGGCGGCGTCCTGTGGGCTGAATCTCAACTCGGCGAGGGCTCAAAGTTCACCCTGATGCTGCCGGTGGCGTCATGAACGCGATCGGCCTGCGCGTGCTGACCGCGATGGCGGTCGCCCTCAGCTTTGTAGCAACCGCTATGCTGGTGCCCTGGCTGCTCGGCCTGCTGGTCGATTGCGCGGCGTGGCGCGCGAGCATGATCGGCGGCGGCGTCATCTTCGCGCTCGGGGTCTTCGCCTGGAGCCTGTGGGCCCTGCCATCGGGCGCGCAAGACGCCTCCCGCGGAGACGCGGCCCGACGCTTCCCCCTGCGTGTCGCCCAGGTGCTCATCTTCGCTGCCGTCATATCGGCCCTGGTCACTCTGCGCGTGTTCAGCGGGCACGACGACGTTGATCCGGTGCTCGTGGCGGTCATGACGGGATTGCTGCTGCTCTTGTCGGTTCAGGTTGTCTATCTCTTGGCGCGACGGGCGCTGCGGCCGATCGCACAGCACGGCCCCCGGCAACTGCGCCTCAGCGGACGGCGCCAACCAACCCGTCTCAGCTTGGTCATCATCGTGCAGTTGCCGCTGCTCGCCTGTGGTTTGGCGATGGTGATCGTCGAGCAGAGCGGCGGCGCCCGCTACGAGCGCGACATCGCAGCCTGGCAGCAAGACCGGTACCTGCGCCTGCTGACCCGCACGAGCGATGTGCTCGAGCCGACCCAGGTCGACGCGTTGCTCGACACTCTCACGCCGCCGGCGAGCGTCGTGATTGGAGCCCAGAGCCCACGCTGGCGCGCCGCCCCGGCCCCCCGCCGCGCCTTGACGCTCGTCCTGGTGCCCTATCTGCTGCTTCTGCTCATCTGCGGCCTGACCTGGGCCCTTGGGCATTGGATGTCGCGGCGACTGGCGCGAATACTCGACACGATGCGCAGCATGATCGACGCCATCCAAGACGGCGGGCCGACGGGTCATGCCGATCAGGCGCTCAATCGGGTGGTCGCGTCGCGCAATATGGCGGGGCTGGTCGACGCGGTAGGGCTGGCGTTGAGAGGCTTTGAGCGACGCCGAACGGCTCTGCGACGGGCGGCCGAGCGCCGGACCGCGTCCGAACGCGGGAAGGCGCGATTTCTGCGGCACCTCAGCCACGAGCTCAAGAGCCCGCTCAACAGCATTCTGGGCTTCTCTGAGCTGCTGCTGGCCGAGATCGACGGGCCGATCACGCCCAATCAACGCGATCAGCTCGCCGCGATCTGGCGCAGCGGTGAGGCGTTGGAGCGGTACATTCTCGCCCTGCTCGATCTGGCCCGACTCGAAGAAGCGGGCCGGGCCGCGACGAAGCTCTCACCCAAGCAGACGACCACCGCCGCGCTGACCCTCTGCGTGGCGAACCAAGTGCGGCCTGATCCGCTCGCGCAGCGCATCATCAAGGTGCGCTCAACGGGTGACGCGGCGTGCCTCATCGATCTTGACCAGACCGCGCGGATGGTGCGCTTGGCGGCCGGGCTCTTGGCTGATTGCCTCGACGAAGGCACCGTGCAGACCTACATCGGACCGGCGCCCGGTGGTGGCGTGCGGGTCGATCTCGAGGTGGTCGATACCGGTCCGATCTCGATGAACCCCAATGAGCGCGTCGAAGCGCTCGCCCAGCTCAAGGCCGAGGATGGCGCAACCAGCGAGTTGGCGACGTGTCTGCATCTGTTGAAGGAGGTCATGGCGGCCCAAGGTGGGCAGTTTGCCATGGAGATCGACGACCGCGGGCGACCGAAGTGTTGGCTGAACCTGCCGGCCAGCCGTCGATAGCCGGCCATTCGCAGGTCGCAGGGCATTCGTAGACAGGGCAATTGTAGACAGGGCAGACAAGCTGCGCGCCGCTCACGGCTCGAGGCCGTCGCGCGCTGCTCTATTCGGCGGGCTTCGCCTTGGCGGGCTTGGCCTTCGCCTTCGCCGCGCGACGCTTGGGCGCGGCCTTCTTGGCGGCGGCCTTCTTCGGCGCGGCCTTCTTGGCGGCGGCCTTCTTCGGCGCGGCCTTCTTGGCGGCGGCCTTCTTCGGGGCGGCCTTCTTGGCGGCGGCCTTCTTCGGCGCGGCCTTCTTGGCGGCGGCCTTCTTCGGCTTCGCCTTCTTCGCGGCGGCCTTCTTCGGCTTCGCCTTCTTCGCGCGCGGCTTCGCCTTGCGGGGCGCACGCGAGGCCTTCTTCGCGGCGCGCGCTTCAAGCAACGCGACGGCCTCTTCGATCGTCACGGCCTCAACCGTGACCCCGTCGGGCAGCGAGGCGTTGATGCGCTTATGCTTGACGTAGGGGCCGTAGCGTCCGTCGAGCACGACGATGGGATCGCCGTCTTCAGGGTGCGGCCCAATCGTGCGCAAGGGCTCAGCGGACGCGCGGCCCTTGCCCTTGGCCGCGATGAGTTCGAGGGCCCGCGCCAAATCAACCGTCAACACGTCGTCGGTCTTCTTAAGCGACGCGAACACCTTTTGGTGACGCACGTACGGCCCGTAGCGACCCAGCCCGGCGACGACGATGGCCGCGTCTTCAGGGTGGTTGCCGATCTCGCGGGGCAGGCCAAGCAAGGCCACCGCCATGTCGATATCGACGTCGAGCGCCTCGACGCCCGGCGGCAACGAGACGCGCTTGGGCTTCTCGCCATCTTCGGTGGGCTCGCCGAGCTGAACGTAGGCGCCGAAGCGTCCGGTGCGCACGAAGACGGGCAGCTTCTCTTCGGGGTGCGTACCGATGGGCAGCTCGCCGCGCGCCGCGCGCTCGATCAGCTCGGCGATCGTCTCGGCCGTGACGTCGGCGGGCGCCAACTCGTCGGGCAGCGAGACGACCTTGCGCTCTTCACCGTCGTTCTTGATCTCGACGTACGGGCCATAGCGACCCAATCGGACCTCGTAGGGCGCGAGCGAGTCAGCCTTGATCGTACACACCGAGCGCGGATCGATTTGCTCGCCCATCGCGACGCCGCTGAGCAGCTGATCATCATAGAACGACTTGAGGTATGCGAGCGGATCGTCGCCGGTGGCGATGCGGTCGAGCCAGCCCTCCATCGAGGCGGTGAACTCGAGGTCGACCACCTTCGACATGGTCTGCTCGAGCAGCTGCGTGACCGCCATGGCGGTGAACGTGGGCACCAGCTGGCGACCCGTCGCACGCACGTAGCCGCGGCGCTGCACGGTGTCGATGATCGACGCGTAGGTGCTGGGACGCCCGATGCCCTCCGACTCCAACGCCTTGACCAGCGTCGCCTCGGTGTAGCGCGCCGGCGGCCGAGTCTCATGACCGGTGGCGTCGAGGGTGTTGACCACCAGCGTGTCGCCTTCGTTGAGCGACGGCAGCGGGCTCTGCTGGTCGTCCAGCGCCCCGGCCGGATCGTCGGTGCCCTCTACGTAGGCCCGGAAGAAGCCGGGGAAGAGCACTTCGCGGCCCGTCGTTCGGAACAGCACCGGCGCCTGCGTCTGCGGATCTACGATCGTCAGCCGGGCGGTCGTGGTCGCGATGCGGGCGTCTGCCATTTGCGTCGCGACGGTGCGCTTCCAGATCAGGTCGTAGAGCTTGGCTTCGCGCCCGCTCAGCCCCAGCTCGCTCGCGGTCGACATGGTCGTGCCGGCTGGACGGATGGCCTCATGGGCCTCCTGCGCGCCCTTGGACTTCGTCGTGAACTGGCGCGCCTTCGGCGAGAGCAGATCGGCGCCGTAGCGACTCGTGATCATGCCGCGGACCGCCGTCGTGGCCTCCGTCGACAGGTGCACGGAGTCGGTTCGCATATAGGTGATGTGGCCGTTTTCATACAGGCGCTGTGCGGTCTGCATGGTCGCCTTGGCGGGCAGACCGAGCTTGCGGTTGGCCTCCTGCTGCAAGGTCGACGTCGTAAACGGCGGATACGGCGAGCGGGTCGAGATCTTGCGATCGACCTTGGTCACCGTGATCGGCTGATCGTTCAGGCGACCGCCCAGCGCGCCGGCTTGGGTCTCGTCGAGCAGGGTGACGGTGCGGCCAGGCTTGAGCTGTCCGGTCGTCTCGTCAAAGTCGCGGCCGGTCGCGATCGGCACGCTGTTGACCTGGATCAGCTGGGCGTTGAAGCCCAGGTTATCCTTGGCGGTCGCGAGGCGCAGATCCCACCAGCTCGAGGCCTTGAAGCGCATGCGCTCGCGTTCGCGGATCACCATCATGCGCACGGCCACCGACTGTACGCGGCCCGCCGAGAGCTTCGGGGCGACCTTGCGCCAGAGCAGCGGCGAGACTGTATAGCCCACGAGGCGATCGAGGACGCGGCGGGCCTCTTGCGCTTGCACCAGGCCTTCATCGAGGGCGCGCGGCGAGGCGAGCGCCTTCTCGATGGCCTCCTGGGTGATCTCGTGGAAGACCATGCGGTGCGTGGGCACCTTCGGCTTGAGCAGCTGCAACAGGTGCCAGCCGATGGACTCGCCTTCGCGGTCTTCATCCGTCGCGATGTAGAGGGTGTCGCACTCGGCCAATTGTGCCTTGAGGTGCGAGACGATCTTCTTCTTGTCCTGCGGCACCACGTAGACGGGCTGGAAGCCGTTTTCGACGTCAACCGCTAAGCGGGCCCACGGCTTACCCTTGACCGATGCGGGGATCTCGGCGGCCGATGAGGGCAGATCGCGCACATGACCCATGGACGCCTCGACCAGGTAATCGTCGCCGAGGAATCGGCGAATGGTCTTGGCTTTGGTCGGCGACTCTACAATCACCAGTGCGCGCGCCATGTATATAGTCCCTTTCGCGGTGGATATATCCGGTACCTCTCGGCGGCCGCAGGGTGAAGGTTTGTCCGGCGACGCGCAAGTATTCGTTCGAATTGGCGTCGACCAGCCCCGCCGACGGCGGACGAGCGGGGGCGCCACTTGCCTGCAGACGAGCGGCCGGGTAGAGATTGGGGCACCACTCCAGCGGGGCCCCCGTGACCGATCATAGAATTCTGTTGCAGCGCCTTCTCGATACCGTCAACGGCGTAGTTCTTGGCAAAGCGAGCGTGGTGCATCACGCCCTGACCGCGGTCGTCGCCGGCGGACATATTCTGCTCGAAGATGTGCCCGGGGTGGGCAAGACGACCCTGGCGCAGACCATCGCCGACGCCCTGGGCTGCTCGTTTCGCCGCATTCAGTTCACGAGCGACCTGCTGCCCAGCGACATCCTCGGCGTCAACGTCTTCATCACCGACAGCGCCACCTTCGAGTTCAGGCCGGGGCCGATCTTTGCCAACGTCGTGCTGGCGGATGAGATCAATCGAACCACCCCGAAGACCCAGTCGAGCCTGCTCGAGGCGATGAACGAGGCCCAGGTCAGCATCGACAACCAG
>JBNMOZ010000327.1:0-7005 GCA_051276005.1 Bradymonadia bacterium
GAACGGCAGCCCGTCGAAGTAGGCGGGCTGGTAGCGCCGCGCGTACCAGAACCAGCTGTTGCCCGCGTCGGGGTGGGTCGTGAACTCGCCCACGGGCGTGAAGGATCGACCGCTGGAGCCCAGCGCACCGACGCCCGTCGGGTAGACCTTGTGAAAGCCGGTCGCGTCGTCGATCAGCTCGACCGTGAAGCCCGCCAGGCTGACCTGAATGCGCGGATCCTCAAGGGGCGGCAGCAGCGTCGGCGCCACATAGGCGTTGCCGTCAGACTTGCTCAGATCGGGCCCGACCTGGGCCGGGTTGACCTGGTCGAAGGGGTTACCGCCGCCTTCGGTGGCGACGCCGCCCGATTCGTTGGCGTCGTCGATGGGCCCGGCGGTGGTGTCACAGCCGGCGAAGGCGAGGGCGGCGAAGGCAAGATATCGAACGCGCATGAGAGTCCCCGCGGCTGGTGTAACGCGCGGCACCATATGGGAAACCATGTGTCGGAGCAATGTATCGATAATTCACCAGCTCAGACCGCGCTCGATTCCGTCACGATACTGCGATGGCCTGCGGGCCTGGTGATCAAAGGACCACCTCATGTTGCGAATCGTGCGCTGTACGCGGGCCCTCTGCCTGGCACCGGCCCTCAGTCTGGCACCCACCGCGTTTGGGGACTGTCTCTGCAAAGGTGCGAGAGCGAGTCGACGACACCCAGGCAACCCCGTGACACGGGCCGCGCTTGAATCTAGCCCGGCCTAGAACAGCGTGTAGATGAACGGCGCCGAGACCTGCGCGGCCCCGATCACGAGCCCCACCAGCAGCAACAGCATGATCGTCAGGCTCATGGCCGGGCTCTTGTTGACCCAGCCCAACAGCACGACGTCGCGGAGCATGCGCCCGCCCCATTTGAGCATCAACATTGGACAGCTCCCATCAATCGGCGGCGAACTGGCTGCGCCAGTCGTCGTCATCCCAGTCGGGCTGGGCGTCTTTGCTCAAGATGAAGTCTTCGAGCACCAGGTGAGTGATGCCGGTGCGCATGAAGCACACATAGGCATGCTCGGGCGTGCACACGATGGGCTCGCTGCGCACGTTGAAGCTGGTGTTGACCATCAGGCCGATGCCCGTCTTGTCTTTGAACCGCTCCAAGATGCGATGCATGCGCGGGTTGCGGCCCTTGTCGATGGTCTGGATGCGCGCGGAGTTGTCGACGTGCGTGATCGCGGGCACGTCGCTGCGGGCGGTGTTGACCCAATCATAGATTCTCTTTGACCGGGGGACGCCCCCCGGACCCCCGGGCTCTGCCCCACGCTGCTTCCCGTCGTTCGCGACGAGCCGATCGGCCTTCACCTGATCGACCAGCAGCATGTACGGCGAGTCGTGGATCTCTTCGAAGAACTTCGGCGCCTCTTCAGCGAGGCACACCGGCGCAAACGGCCGAAAGCTCTCGCGAAACTTGGTCGCCAGGTTCAAGAAGCTCTGCATCTCGGTGCTGCGGGCGTCGGCCAAGATCGAGCGATTGCACAGCGCCCGCGGGCCATACTCCATGCGCCCCTGGAACAAGCCGACGACGCCCTTGTTGGCGACGACGTCCGCGATCTTGTCGTCGCGGGCTTCGGGCTCGAAGCGCTCGTAGGGGATGTCGTTGGCGTCGAGGAACACCTGGATCTCATCGTTCGTGAAGCCGGGCCCCAGCAGCGAGCCCTTCTGCACGTCGTTCTTGCCGTCGGCGACGCGGGGGTTCTTGTCGGTCTGGTACCAGCTGTAGAGCGCCGCGCCGAGGCTGCCGCCGGCGTCGCCCGCGGCGGGCTGAATGAAGACCTCGTCGAAGATGTTGGCGCGCAAAATCTTGCCGTTGGCCACGCAGTTGAGCGCCACGCCGCCGGCCAGGCACAGGTTCTTCTTGCCGGTCACCGCGCGGGCATAGCGCGCCATGTTGAGCATGATGTCTTCGGTCACCGCCTGGATCGATCGGGCGATGTCCATCTCGCGCGGGGTGATCTCGGTCTCGGGCGAGCGCCGGGGGCCGCCGAGCACCTTATCGAAGGCGTCATTGGTCATCGTCAGCCCGCTCAAGTACCCGAAGTACTTCATGTTCAGACGAAACGAGCCGTCTTCGCGCAGGTCGATGAAGTGCGCCTTGATCAGGTCGGCGTAGACCGGCTCGCCATACGGCGCCAGGCCCATCAGCTTGTACTCGCCCGAGTTGACCTTGAAGCCGCAGTAATAGGTGAACGCGCTGTAGAGCATGCCGATCGAGTGCGGGAAGCGCTGCTCGAACAGCAGCCGCATGCGGTTGCCTTCGCCCACGCCGACCGTCGTCGTGGCCCACTCTCCGACGCCGTCACAGGTGATGATCGCGGCCTCTTCGAACGGTGATGGATAAAAGGCGCTCGCGGCATGCGCCTGGTGGTGCTCGATCATCTGCACGTCGACGCCGCGATGCCCGAGGCGGCGCAGGAACTTCTCAATGTGATACTGCGCCCAGCCCTTCTCTTTGAGCCAGGCGGGCATCGCCATCATGAACGACTGCAGGCCCCGCGGCGCGACGCCGGCGTAGGTCGTCAGCAAGCGCGTGAACTTGGTCAGCGGCTTGTCCATGAACACGACGCGATCGAGCTGCCCGGGCTTGATGCCGGCCTCATCGAGCACGTATGTGATCGCGTGATGCGGGATGCGCGCGTCGCCTTTGACGCGGGTGAAGCGCTCTTCTTGAGCGGCGGCGATGATCTCGCCGTCACGGATCACCGCGGCTGCGCTGTCGTGGTAGAGCGCCGAGACGCCCAGGATTGTGCGCGCGCTCATTGCTCACCCTCCGGGCTGGACCGGGCAAAGCGCTGGAAGGCCTCGCTGTTGGTGCGGATCTGGGTGTTCAAGTACGCGGCGTAGCGCGCGTGGCCGGTCGCCGACAGGTGCACGAAGTCGTGGTACGCGGCGGCGCCCTCGGCCTTGAAGAGCCCCTCGGGGTAGCCGAGGCGATACGCGCCGAGCTGGTACATCAGCATCGAGACCCAATCCTTCTCGGTCTTCTTGGCGGCGCCGGTCGTGCCCGCGGTGCGGCTGGGCAGCACCTCGATGATCACCTCGACGCCCTTGAGGCGCAACAGGTTGGCCAGCTTCGAATAGGCCACGACGCCGCGCTTGCCTTGGGCCTCGCGCAGCTTCGGATCGGGCTTGCCGATCGCGGTGTTGCGGGTGCGCCACATCAGGTGATGGGCGACCTCTTGCAGCGCGAACATGGGCTTCGATGTCAGGTAGGGCTTGCTCGCCAGCGACGTGAGCGGGCGAAACAGGTCGGCATAGGGCAGCGTGATGATCGCCAAATCAGCGTTGTAATGGCCGAACTGTTCGACCCAGGCGATCTGGTGGAAGGCGCCCCAGCCGTTGACGCCCATGTTCAGGATCTCGACCGGCCCGGCGTCCTTCTCCAGCAGCGCGTCGACCCGGCTCGCGTAGATGTCGGCCTGATCGACGTAGGCGCCGCCGTACAGCGTCGAGTCGCCCAGCATGAGAATGCGGAACGCGCCCGGCGGCTTCTCTGGGCTGATGGGGATCGACCGCATGCTCTGCGCGTTGATGGCGATCCGCTTGCCCTGCCGCGTCACGTCTTGGATGGCCTGGGGGTAGTAGCCGACGACCGGATCGTTCACGTACAGGATCGGATCGCCGTAGCCGAACAGGCGCAGGCCCACCTCGGCGACGATGAGCAGCATCGCCAACCCGAGGATCATCGCCGGCCAACGACGCCCGCCAGCTTCAGCAGGCCGCTCGGCCGCGAATAACGAACGCACCTGCTTCGCCGAGCGGGCCTCGCTGTCGGATGCGATCCAGTACGACGGCCGATCGTCCACCTTCAGGCGCAGCGGATCGCGGCCGCTGAGTTTGTGCATCAGGTGCACCGCGCTGAAGCCGATGAAGAACAGCGGCACCAGGAAGATCCACGAGACGAGGGTGCCCATGCCCTTGCCCAGCAACGCGAACCCGCGGTTGATGCCGTCACGAATGCTGGGCGAAGCGACCGACGCGAGCGTCACGAGGCCCGCGATGCTCCAGACCACGACGGCCAGCGTGCGCCACTGCCAGTACCAGAACAGCGCACCGGCACCCACGCCGATCAGCCCTTTGACGAGCGCGCCGACAACGCCGCTCTCCTTGGGCGGAGGGGGCGCCGGCAACCAGGGGGTGGGTACGATGAGATCAGAGGGGCGCATTCGACTCCAGCGACCAAATTTCGAAGAAACCGATAGGCCGGGCACCATCGCAAAACCACGCACGCTTCGGCAATAACGGCGCCGCCGCTACTTGATGAAAGCGCCGTCGACCATCGAGTCGATACAGTCCTTGAGGCTCTCGCGGATCGGACGGTACTCGATGCCCAGCGCGTCCTTTGACCGCTGATTGTCGTAGCGTGACTCACGCCCGAGCAGATTTTTCAGCATCGCGCCTGACAGTCGGCTGTCGAAGAGCGCCACGATGCGCAGCAGCAGGTTGGGCATCTTGCCGGTTCGGATGGTGCGATCGGGGTACATCTCTTTGACCGCCTTGGCCATGTCCTGCATCCACCAGCTGTCGCTGCTGAGGATGTAGCGGCCGGTCAGCTCGGTGCGGATCGCGGCTTCGACGTGAGCCGTCGCCACCTCGCGCACGTCGACCAGCCCGAAGTGCATCTGCGGGTTCGCCGGGAAGGTCGCCCGCGCGATGTCGCGCACCACGCTGGGGCTCGCCTTGGTGTGGGCCTTTGTATAGACCGGCCCGATGACCAACGACGGGTTGATGAACACCGGGTTGAGGCCATTCGCGGCGCCGAACTCAGCGGCCAGCCGCTCAGCCGAGGCCTTGGCGAAGCCGTACGGGTCGGTCTTCACGGTCCCGGTGTCATTCCAATCCGACTCTGTGTAGACGCGGCCCTTCTGAGGGCTCTGGGCGATGGCGGCCACCGATGACGTCTGCACGAAGCGCGTCACGGTGCCGGCTGCCTTGGCGCTGTCGAGCACCGCCTGGGTGCCCTTCATGGACGGGTCGACGATGTCGGTCTGTGGGTCCTTCGCGGCCAGCATCACCGCCGCGGCGGTGTGGATGACGCAGGTCACGCCGGCGAACGCGGCGTCGTAGCTGCCCGGTTCGAGCAGGTTGCCGCGCTGAAAACTCAGCGTGCCCGGCAAGCCTTCGGCCAACGCCGATAGATGGGCCGTCTTCAGAGCGTTCTTCGGGTCGCGCACGCAGGCGCGCACCGTGAAGCCCCGCTCGAGCAGCGCGCGGGTGACGTGGGAGCCGATATAGCCCGAGGCGCCGGTGACGGCGTAGATTGCATCCTTGGAGGCATCGGTCGCAGCGGTGTGTGTCGCGGAGTCTTTCATGGCGGCAGTCTGCGCGCTTTGTAGCGTCGCGCCAAGCGGTCTGTGCGCGCGCGCCGCGTGGTGGTATCCAAGAGGCATGCAACACGCCGCCCCCGCTGCCTGCTTCGGTGACTTCGCGCACCCCGCCGCCCTGGCTGACGAGGTGCCCTTTGCGCTGTCCGCCATCCAACCCGTGCGCGCCGCCTGGCCGCAGATGGAAGGGTGGATCAACTTCCCGCTGCTCAACGAGACCGGCGACGCCGACGATCTGCGCCTCGAGATGTACGCGGGCGCCGGCAAGCTGACCCCCCACGCCGCCCAGATGCCCGCCACCCGCGACGTGATCTGGGCGTTGCGCGACGCGGGCCTGTCGATCAAGCAGGCGCGTATCGCGATCCTCGATCCGCGCTCGGCGCTGCGCTGCCACGTCGACATGTACCCGGCGGCGCGGCTGATCATGCCGCTCAACGCCCACGGCAGCACCCATCGGCACGTCTTCGGCGACGCCTGCGTCTCGATGCGGCCGGGTGAACTGTGGGGCGTGGACGGCGACGTCTGCCACGGCGCCGCCAACGTCGCTGCATCCGGGCATCGGGTCGCCCTGCTCATCGACGCCGACTTGGGCGAGAGCGCCCTGCCCGACTGGTACACCGCGCCCTGGCAGATCCCGGCCAACCGCACCGTCGCCCGCGCCCCGTGGAGCGGCATCCCTTACGACACCGAGGCCGACTGGCACCTGGCGCCCTTCGAGTACCAGCTGAGCCCCCAAGAGGCCTACGCCCATCTGGTCGCGTGGTGCCGCCTGCATGGGCAGGCCGAGCGCGCCGACTTCTGGCAGTCCCGCGCCTGCGTATGCGTGCCCTCCTGAGTTCGCAGTCGTCTTGAGCGTCTATGAGACCCGCTCAGCGCCGCTCGATGCGCAGGCGATAGCCACCGCGCCAACGGCCATGCCCATCCACGACGGGATAGACCACCTGCCCGGCCGTCAACTCGAGCCGCAGTCGGGCGTCGCGTCGCAGGGCGTCGTCGCTGCACGCCAACTCGAACTCTGGGTGCGTCCGCCCGTCGTAGGGGCAGTGGCTGCGCACGGCGAGCACCGGATCGCTGGCCAACTCGCCGCTGTATGCCGTGAACAGATAGTCGCCATCGCTGGGCGCCTCGAACCGATAGACCACGCTGTTCGCGCTGCCACCACACGACAGGCCGGTGGCGACCACGGCGCCATCGAGCCGGCCGCCAATGCGCCACAGCGGCCCCTCGCCGGCCACGTCGATCGCGGCGACGTCAGCGAGGCAGAGCGGGTCGATCGCAGCACAGACGCCCTCGACACAGGTCGAATCGGACGGGCAGGCATCGAGCGCCCGGCCCGCATCGCAGCCTTCGCCCAGCCCGCGCAGCTCGGCGGGCCGGGCCGGCACGATGATCGGCTCGCTGGCCCAGCCGGTCACGCCGATGGCAGTCAGCCGAATCGAGGCGACCACATCATCGAGCGCGTCAAGCCGCCTCGAGGCCTGGACCGTCGTGCTCGCTCCGAAGGTGACCACCCGATCGGGGTTGACCGTCAGCTGCTCAATGCGTCGATCATCGGCGTCGAGCAGCTCGATCTTCAGCTGGCGCACATCGGCGGCCGCGGCGACCCGCGCCTGCACCCAGACGGCAGGATCGGCCGGATTAAAAACAACCTCA
>JBNMOZ010000328.1:0-6991 GCA_051276005.1 Bradymonadia bacterium
CCACAAGGTGCGCTTCAAAGCGAAGGCCAAGCGCGGCACGCTGACGGTGCGCAAGAAGCGCGACGCGCGTCGCGACGGACAGGCGTCCAACAGCCGGCGTCCAACAGCGACGGGGCGAAACCAGACGGCGGGGCGCACACCTCGGGGCGCCGGTCGTGATATCGCGCGTCCACAGCGGCAGCCGGCGCGCCAGCGCCCGGGGTCGACTGGCCAACGTGCCGAGCGCCCACGCTCTAGACTGGGAAGCGCCAACCAGGGACGCGCCAACCAGGGACGCGCCAACCGGGGACGCGGCAACCACGGGCGCTCGGGGCTTGGGCGCGCGGGCTTTCGCAGTTCAAGCGCTCGCAGCTCAGGCTTTCGCAGTTCGGGATCACGCCGACACGCGCGGTCCCCGTTTCGCATGTATGTGTCGACGCGCCGCGGACCGCGGCATCCGGGTTGGAGCCGGCGACACTTCCGCGTCGGCCATCATCAACCCCTGACCGTCATCATTGATCGCGCCGCGCTGCGAAGCCGTGTGCGCGCGGCCCGGCGCGACCTTGAGCAGGTCGAATCTGCCATCGGTGGCCTGGCGGGGCATTCGGCGCGCATCGCGCTGATGCAGCATGTGCGGTCCATCGGCTTTGCGCTCGATGACATCGACTCGGCCGTTGTGCATGCGCGTGCATATCGTGGCGGCCGCCGCGGCTGGGTCGTGCTCGATCAGAGCCGCTTCTGGCGTCGATTGCGTGCCGCCGAGAACGCGCTCGCGCAGCTCGATGACGAGGTCGCCGGTCTGCAGAACGCGCAGCAGTGGAACGGGCACGCCCGCCTCGGTGGCCTCGACACCAACCTCAACGCGCTCGGCGACACGCTGATGGGCGCAGACGCGTACCGCGGACAGGGCGCGGCGTCGCGGCCCGCCGCGATGTCGGTGCCGGCGTTCGAGCAGCTGGAGCGATCGCTGCACGCGACGACGTTCCGCAAAGACAAGTTCGACCTGGTGCGCAGCGCGGTCTTCTCGGACTACTTCACGACCGTCCAGGCCCGCGCCGTCGCCCGTCAAATCCACGCGGGCACTGACAAGGTCACGGTGCTGACCTGGCTCTACCCGCGCGTGGTCGACCCTGACCGCTTCGACATGGTGATGGCCGATCTGCCCACCAACGGTGACCGGCGCCGCCTCGAGGCCAACGTCTACGGCCAATAGTGTCGAGTTGACGAGCGTCCAGCAATTGTTCAGATCGCCGGAGTCTCTGTGGGGCTGTGGGCGGGCGGGGCTGTGGCGGGCGGGGCTGTGGCGGGCGGGGCTATGACATCGGCCTCATATCGAGCCTTCATCGCTGCAGGGGCGGCCGCGCTGCGCCTGCGCCGCTCAGCGACAGCAGCGAAAGCCGATGCCGGGATGCCGAAAGCCCTCTGCCTTAAGGTCGTTGCGCTGATCGCACGCGAGGCCCGCGGGCACGTTGGATTCGTATCCGCCACCCCGCACCAGGCGCAGGCCGTCCTGTTGCTCGGCGGTCCATTCCTTCAAGTTGCCTGACAGATCGAAGACGCCGCCGCGCTCGCAGCGATCGAGCCGACCGGTATGCAGCAGGCCGTCCTGCACGCCATCTGCGTCGAGGTCTACGTCATAGCCGCCGCCATTGCAGGCCTGCGCGTCGAACGTCGGCCCGTACGGATAGCCCACGCCGCAGGCGGCGCTCCATTCGTCGCCGGTGCACAGTCGGCCGCCCGCGATCTGGCACGCCGCTTCGGCTTCGGGCCAGCTCACATCGGCCCAGGGCAGCACGCCCGGTCGGCTGCAGGCGCGGCCCGACAAGAAGGTCAGCGAGGCGTCATCGTCGTCAACATCGCGGCCCGCGATCGCGGGCGTGGCGCCGGGTCGGCTCGCCTCATAGGTGTAGATTTCGAAGGGCACCGCGGCGCCGACCAGCCTCCACGAGTCGAGGTGGCCTTCGTCCAAGGCGCCGTCGCAGTCGTCATCGATGCCGTCGCAGTCGTCATCGTCGGGATCATCGGGCGGGCCGGGTCGCGCGCTGCAGACCACCGCGCTGCCGTCGGCGCTGCATTCGCTGAGGCCTTCGCGCTGGCACAGGCCGAGGCCCACGAAGCACGCGCTGGGCGTGGCGCGATCGGCCTCGAAGAGCCGGGCGGCGAAGTCTTCGTCGGTGCGCCCATCGCAATCGTTGTCGTCGCCGTCGCAGGCGCCCGTCTCGTCGCCAAACTGCCAGCCAACCGGTCGCACGCAGCGATAGCCCGCCACGCCATCGCACATGGGCGATCGGCTGCGGGCGACGCAAATGCCCTTGATGCAGGCGAGGCCGGGATGTTCGGCTTGGCAGTCGGCGTCAGCGTCGCAGGCCACCTCGATCACGTCGCGCGGCACACAAACGCCGCGCATGCAGGCGTCGTCGCCGCACTCGCCGTCGGCGCCACATTGCGCGGCGCACAGGCCAACCTCGCCGCAGGCTTCTTCGGGCGGCGCGAGCCCATCGGTCTCATCCACCGCGCCGTCACAGTCGTCATCCAGGCCGTTGCACAGCTCGGCGTCGCCGCGGGTCTCGCACGCATACTCGCAGCCGTTGGATGCGTCGCCGTCCAGGTCGACGAAGCCCCGCTCGCAGATTTGCGCGCACGCGCCCGCGTCACAGGTTGCCCGCGCTGACGCGGTGGGATCGCAGGGCAGGTTGCAGCCGCCGCAATGACTCAAGTCACCTTGCAAATCGAAGCCTTCATCGAGTCGGCCATCGCAGTCGTTGTCGGTCTCATCGCAGATCTCGACGCCGCCGGCAGTGATGACGCAATCGGCCTCGCAGCCATCGGCGATGTTGGCGTTGTAGTCGCCAAATCCGGGCGCGCATTCCACGATGATGCACTCGCCGGCCTGACAGGCGAACCGGGCGTTGGGGGCCACGCAGGCGGCATCGCAGCGCCCGCAGTTGTCGGGATCCACCAGCAGCTGGGTCTGCAGGTCAGGGTCGTCGCCGTCGACGAGGCCGTCGCAGTCGTTGTCGATCGTGTCGCAAATCTCAGGGCTCGGGCGGCAACCCGTGCGGGCGTCAAAGATCGTGGCGTCGATAGGCCGAGAGTCGCTGCCGCCGAAGTCGCTGGCCAACCGGATCGTGTCGTTGGCGTCGTCGCATGCGCCCAGCAACGCGAGCGCGCAGAGCCAGCGCCGGCGACCGATCAGAGGCAGCAGCAGCAGCAGCGCGAACCAGCCAGCCGGGGCGCCGGGCGCGGTGGCGCAGTCGTCGGGCGGCGGATCGGCGGGCGGCGTTGGGGCAGGGGCATCGGCGTCGGGGCGCGCGTCTACGCTCGGGCCGGCGTCTTGGACGGCGCCGTCAGTCATCAAGCCGGCGTCGAATCGCGGGCGCTCGCGCGACGGGATCGGCGCGACGCCCGGGGTGAAGTCGGTGCACATCGCGTCGAAGCAGCGCGTGCCCGGTGGGCAGTCGATCGCAGCGCAGGCCGCGTCGACGCTGCACGCGCCGTCTTCGCAGGCCATACCTTCGGGGCACGCGATGCCCGCACAGGCATCCGCCACGCAGGCCCCGTCGGTGGCATCGCAGCGCTGGCTTCGCAGGCACCGCCCGCCGCATGGATCGGCCACGCACTCCCCGTCGCGGCAGGTCAGGTCGGGTCCACACGCGTTGTCGATGCACGCCGGCACGCAGTCGCCACCGCGGCAGAAGGCCTCGGGGCCACAATCTATCGCGGCGCAGGGATCGTCGCCGACGCAGAGATCACCCCGACACACCTGGCCAGTGGGGCAACCCGTGTGGCGGCAGGTCGCGGGCACGCACTCGCCCAGATCGCAACCTTGGCCGCCCTCACAGTCGACGTCGGCGCAGGGATCAATGCACGCCGCCTGCTCGGGATCGCAGCGTCGTCCAGGGCCGCAATCGACGCCCGCGCAGGGGTTGGGGTGGCAGAACAAGCCGCCCGGATAGACGCTATGGCAGCGGAAGTCGCCGCCGCATTCGCCGGCCTGATCGCAGCGCTGCACGCACTCGCCGGAGAAGCAGATGTAGCCCGTCGGGCAGACGGCGTCTTCGTCGATGCGGCCGTCGCAGTTGTCATCGGCGCCGTTGCACGACTCGGGCGGCGTGGGTCCGCAGCGGCCGCACGCGTTGAACAGGCCTTCGTCGGGCATGCCGTCGCAGTCGTTGTCGCGCCCGTCGCAGATCTCTTCGCTGGGGCCAACGGCGCCTTCGCAGTCGACCAGCCAGCCGTCGTCTTCACAGGCCCCAGGCGTCGCGCAGGCGGCTGGGTCGCAGCGCCGCGCGCCGACGCGGCATTCGCCCACGTCGCCAATATCGAGCGCCGGGCCGCACGCCACGTCGTCTTCGTCGACCACGCCGTCGCAGTCATCGTCGGCGTCGTTGCAGGCTTCGTCGACGGCGGCGACGCCATCGCACACTTGCCATTCGCCAGCGACACACTGCTCGACGCCCGCGCTGCACGCGCCGATCTCGGTGCCGCACGCGCGGGCGATCGGCCCGTCGCCCATGTTGTCGATGATGCCGTCGCAGTCGTCGTCGAGGGCGTTGCAGATCTCTACGCGCACGCCCGCGCAGCCGCCACAGGCGTTGGCCACAGCCTCATCCACGGCGCCGTCGCAGTCGTCGTCGACCCCGTTGCAGACCTCGTCGGGCACCGCGCCGCAGCCGCCGCAGGCGTTGAGGGCGCCCTCGTCAATGCGATGGTCGCAGTCTTGGTCGACGCCGTCGCACGCCTCGACGGGCGCGGGGCCGCACATGCCGCAGCTGTTGAGCACGCCCTCGTCGATGCGGCCGTCGCAGTCGTCATCGAGATCGTTGCAGGCCTCGACGGGGATCGCGTCTTCGAGAATCCGGCTGAACGCCGCGCGCAGCCCTCGAAGGTCATTTGCCTCGTAGGGCAGGCCGCGGCGCAGATCGAGGCGCCCGTCGCGATTGACTGCGGTGCCGCCAGCGCGCGCCAGAGCCGACAGGACGCCCAGGTCGTTCTGGCCCACGCCAAAGGCGACGACGTAGGTCTTCACGCCCGACATCTGCAGCAAGGTGGCCCGCTCGGCGAGCGCCTCAGCTCGATCCATCGCGGGCACGCACGACTCGCCACCGTCGGTCAGCAAGACCACCGCATAGGGTCGGCAATCCTCAACGGGATCATTGCGAATCACCCCGCGCAGGTACTGATCGGCGAGCGCCAACGTGGTGAGGATTGGGGTCGGACCGTCGGCGCGCAGCTCCGGATCGCCGGGCCAGTCCTCGTGGCCGTCCATCCAGCGCAGGATGTCGAGCTCGTTGTCGTTGGTGAGCGGCACCAGCAGGCTGGACGCCTGGTCGGGCGTCGGATCGGAGAGCTGCCCGACGCAGCCACCCGCGTAGTTGAGCGGCGTCTCTTCGAGGCCCTCGTAGGTGTTCTGCTGGAACCCGCCGATGCGCCCGCTGTTGAGGCCGGCGCCCTCCGCTTGCGGATAGCGCATGAGCGCGAACTGGACCTCAGACGTCGTCTCAATGAGCGCCGAGACTGCGCTCTTTGCGACGAACAGGCGGCTGAGGTTGCCGTCGCCCGGGTGTCGCTCGGAGTTGTCGCCTCCGGTCGGTATGCCCGTCGCGATATCCACCCCCATCGACCCGGAGGTGTCGAAGATGAAGACGATGCGGGGACGAAGATCCTGGGCGAGCGCTGGGCTCACGAGCACGGCGATGCTGACCCAGAGGCGAAGACTGCTAATAAGGTATTTCACGGCGGCACGGTATCACGATCACGTAGGGCGGATCTGTACACCTATATTGGCAGTCACGTCGGCTACGGGGGCGTCAGGCTGCTTCTTGCGAGGTCGTGGTTTCTTCGCGCATTCGAATCGTGGACGTCTTGTCATGGTACTTGCCGACGATCGGCTCGTAGAAGGCGCGCACCAGATCCATATCAGCCGGGATGTCGCCGGTCAGTGTCAGCACGGGGCCAATGCCGCCGACCTTGCGCTTGAAGTCGATGAAGCCACAAATCAGGGGCACCTGAGCGCCGCGCGCGATGTGATAAAAGCCCGACTTCCAGTGGTCTCGCTTGGAGCGGGTGCCTGAGGGCGGCACGGCGAGGAACATGCCTTCGCGGTCGGTGAACAGGTCAACCGCAGACTGCACGGTGTTGGAGTTCTTGCTGCGGTCGACCGGCACCGCGCCGAACCAGCGCATCAGCCAGCCTGCGCCGGGCCCCAGCAACTCCTTCTTGGCCAGAAAAGAGAAGCGCACGCGCAAGCGCCACGCGATGGCCACCATGATCACGCCGTCCCAATTGCTGGTGTGGGGCGCGGCGATGAAGACGGCTTTCGGCACGTCGACGGGCATGTCGCCCTCGACACGCCAGCCAAAGAGCTTCAGGAAGACCTTGCCGAGGAATCCGCAGATCCAGGGCAGGTGGGTCTTCGATTTGATGAGCGGCTGGGTTGATGGCGTATCTGACATGCGGTCATTTCGGGCATGTCTCCGGCTCAAATCAACTGCTTTCGTCGCAAGGGGCCAAGCCAGCCTGCGCCAATCGTCGATGGCGCTGCCAAGAACGCTTGGCGGTACAAACGCCTGTCACTCATCAGAAATCCGGCAATTGTAGATCTATCCGCTGTCAGCAGTTGGAATGACCCTTGCTCAAAGAGAGGACCGAATACTAAAAGAGGGTTTACGATGTCCAAGTCTTTGAAAGCACTGATGATTGTGATGGCGGCGGGCACACTGGCGGGCTGCCCGATGGAAGATGAGTTCATGAACGGCTCGCCCGGTATGACAGCCGAAGGTGAGCTGCCCGAAGGCCCGGAAGGCGCGCCACCGCCGGGGCCAAACGCCGAGCCGCCCCCCCGGCCAGATGGTCGACCGCCGGGCCCCGGTGAGCCGCCGCCCCGGCCGCCTGAGCCCGGTGAGCCTGAGCCCGGTGCGCCTGAGCCCGGTGAGCCTGAGCCCGGTGAGCCCGAGCCCGGTGAGCCCGAGCCCGGTGAGCCCGAGCCCGGTGAGCCTGAGCCCGGTGAGCC
>JBNMOZ010000329.1:0-6963 GCA_051276005.1 Bradymonadia bacterium
GACGCGGTCATCGAGAAGTACCGGGGCACCCGCGGGCTGCTCATGTACCTGTTGGGCAACGAGAACAACTACGGCCTGACCTGGACCTCCTTCGAGGCCGAGAACCTGCCCACCGGCGAGGTCGACGCCGCCCGCGCCGAGCCGCTGTACTCGCTCTTCGGCGAGATCGCGACGCGCATCAAGAAGGCCGACAGTCACCACCCCGTGGCCATCGCCAACGGCGACTTGGGCTACATCGAGCTGATCAAGAAGCACGGCAAAGACATCGACATCATGGGCTCGAACGTCTACCGCGGGGCCACCTCGCGCGACCTGTTCGACACCGTCGCAACGGTCCTCGACAAGCCGTTCATGTACTCCGAGTTCGGCTCCGACGCCTTCGACGCCAAGCGTAAGGCGGAGTCGCCCGGGCCGCAGGCCGAATACCTGCGCAGCCAATGGCAAGAGATCTACAGCCACGCCCACGGCAAGGGGCGCGCGCAGAACGCCATCGGCGGCCTGATCTTTCAGTGGAGTGACGGCTGGTGGAAGCACGGCCAGACCGAGCGGCTCGACATCCACGACACCACCGCCTCTTGGGGCAACGCGGCCTATCCCCATGACTTTGTCGCGGGGCAGAACAACATGAACGAGGAGTGGTTCGGCATCGCCGCGAAGGACGTGCCCGACGGGCGCGGCATCCACCGAGTGCGCCCGCGGACGGCGTACTACCTGCTCAAGGCGGCGTTCGAGCTCAACCCCTACGCGCCCGAGACGACCCCCGCCGTGATCCGGGCGCACTTCGACCGCCTGTCGCCCCAGAGCTACGCGCCGTTCTATCGCGCCGACAAGGCCGAGGCCCTCGCCGAGCAGAACGCCAAGCTGCGCATCTCGCGCATGCAGCTGCGGCTCGAGAGCGTCTTCTCAGCGGGGGCCGGAGCGGTCGCGCGCAGCGCCGAGACGCGCTTCGACACCACCCAGAGCGCCTACGTCGACGTGACCGCCCAGCCGACGTCAGACATCCGCGCGCGCATGTCGTTCAACCTGTTGGGCAACGTCGCGCAGAACAAGCTCAACCCGATCTTCTACGAGAACCGCGGCCGCAACCTGCGGCAGGCCGAGGGCGATCCCGAGGGCAACGACTTGAGCGCCCTGGAGCGCATCGCGCTGTATCAGGCCGAGTTCGAGATCGATCAGCCGTGGTTCCGCATGGAGGGCTACTACCGCGTCGGCCACTACCATTGGGGCGATGAGGGCGACTTCTTCGGCCTGTACCAAGAGGCCTTCTACGGGCCCAACATCGACATCTACAACGCGCGCTCACCGCTGGGCATGGAGTTCGAAGGGCGCAAGGGCCTCGAGGGGCTCAAGATCGCCTTTGGCCCCGAGATGTACTGGGGGGCCAACCCCGGCTTCATCGCCAAGTACCATCGAAAGATCCGCGGGTTCGAGTTCACCCTGATGCACCACGAAGACCTGGCGACCAACGCCGACGGCGACAGCACGCTGGCGATCCCCGTGCGCAGGGGCCGCCGCACCACGCTGGGCTTCGGCCTGGAGTCGGGCGGCATCCGCCTCGATATCGGCGGGGTCATGGCCAACACAGGCTTCGTCGGCGAGCAGTTCTTCTGGTCTGAAGAGACGTCGGGGCGCGGCTATCGCGACAGCGGTCAGCGCATCCTCGACGACGAGATCAAGCTGATCGACACGCTGGGCGCCAAGGCCCGGCTCACGGTGAACACCGGCGCTTTGCAGTGGTACCTGCACGGCAACCTCAAGGGCCTTGTGGCCGACACCGGCGCCGACCCCCGCCAGCGGTTCACGGGCTGGCAGCTCAACGAGAGCGGGCAGGGCAACCACTTCGGCGGCTTGGCGGGCGTGGCCTACAGCTTCGGCACCTTCCAGATCGCGCCGCATGTGCTCTATCAAAAGCCGCTCATCGGCCCGATGCCGCTGCTGCCCGACGCTTTGAGCACCGAGTCGGGCATCTATTATCAAGGCTTCGCGGCGCGCAATCAGATCGACAACCCGTTCGCCGTCATCAGCAACCGCGAGATGATCGCGGCTGAGTTTTTGATGGTCTACGACCCGACGCCGGGCACATGGTTTTGGCAGTGGGACAACAACCTGCGCGAGGACGCGGACTTCGCGGCGGCCCTCAACTTCATCTATCGCCACCAGCCCACGAGCCGCGACGCGCGCTTTGGCGTGAACGAGGCCGGGGTGTTCTTCCCGTTCTCCGCTGGGCCGCCCGCGCAGGACCTGTGGGAGATCGACCTGCGCTGGATCGCCAACCCCACCCGCAGCGTCCGGTTGGTGGGCACCGCCTTCGCCGGCAACGCCCAGGCCCGCGGCGACGACACGCGCGTCATCATGCGATCGGGCGGCGACTTGACGGTGTTGGCGCTGCCGCTCGATGTGCGCATGGGCGTGGCCTTCAACGACTGGGGCCCCTACGACTTCCAGCGCGACTTCAACCTGACGTTCCCGTTTCAGGGGCGCTTCGAGGTGGGCTACATGATGGGCATGCGCGAGCTGAACGTGGCCATGGCGCGCTTCGGCGTTCGCGGCTTGTTCCGCACGCTCGACCAGTACTCCGAAGGCTTCGTCGTCGATCCGAACGACACCGGCGCCACCGGGTCGGAGTGGGAAGTCGGCACCTATATGCACCTCGACCTATGACTGGAGGACCTGTGATGAACCGGTTTACGACGCTCTTTGCTTGCGGTCTCTTGCTCTGTCTGGGCTGCGTCGAGGCGCCGTCCTACTACTACGCCGAGACCATCGGCGGTCAGACCTTCGTGCCCACCACCGAGACGATGGGCATCTACCCCGATGACTCGGTGCTCGGCGACTCGGAGAACCCGTTCGCGGGGACCACGCCGGGCATTGAGACGCGCTGGGAGATCGAGTCCTTCGCCGATCCCGTCGCGGCCTTTTACAGCTGGGCGACGCTGCTCGTGCGCGAGCCGAACGGCGAGAACCAATTTTACACCGCGCTGAATCTGCAGCGTATCTACCAAGCGGGTCGCGCCGATGAGGCCGATCTGTCTGCGGTGCGCGACTTGGCGATCGGGGGCTATCAAGCGCTGCTGGAGAACTTCCCCGAGTCGGTCACCTATGACGCCACCGGCACCATCGCCTTCAACCTGGCAACGCCGGCCTACCAAGGCATCGTCGAGCTCGGCGGCGTGCCGCAGGGCTGGAGCCTGGTCGTGACCGAGGGCGACGGCCGCGTCGCCGTGAAGACCTTTGACGTCCCACCCCCCGTGGAGGCCCCATGAAGCCACTATCGGCCCTGCTCATCGCCGCCTTGGCCGCGAGCGTCGGCTGCCGCGCCGACAGCGGCCCCGACGACTACATCAGCCAAGAGCGGTTCGCGTTCGACGCGGCGCCGCCGCCCATCGACGCCAGCATCCTCGACGGCGAGGAGCGCCTGAGCATCGGCGCCTTCTATGAAGGCCCGGCCACCGAGACCGTCATCATCGACGGCCTGCAGACCCACTTCTACATCTACGAAGCCACGGTCAACGTCGGCCCCACCGAAGATGAGCGCATCGAAGGCGCGGTCAGCGATCGCTTCAGCCACGCGGGCGGCCCGTGGTGGGGCGCGGGCGTGCATTGGGACGTGCCGCGCGACATCTCAGGGTGGGAGTCGCTGCACATCAGCCTCAAGACCAGTGACGCCTCGATGGGCGATCTGAAGCTGGGGATGAACGATCCCAACGAGGTGCAGGCCGTCGTCGATACGGCCGACTATGGGTTCTTGGCGGATGGCGAGTGGCACGATCTGACGATCCCGCTCAGTGATTATGTGGCGGCCGGGGCGGACCTCACGCAGATCGGCGCGTCGCTGGTGTTCGTCGGCGCGGTGGGCGAGGCGGGCGATACGATGTTCGTCGACGCGGTGTTCTTGTCGCGCCAGCAGTAGCCGGCGCCTCAGCGCGTGGCCCACGCCTGGCTGTCGAGCCACGCCGATACGCCAAGCGGTGAGACGCCCAGGTGCGTCAAGCCAGGAATGATGACGGCTCGCACACACCCGACGAAGACTTCGATGCGGCGCGCCTGGGGCAGGAAGCCAAACTGAGGCGCCGACCAGGTCGCGCATAAGACGTCGTCATGAAACAGGGTCTTCGATGCCGCGCCGGCAACCATCGGGCCAACGAGCTGCGCCAGCATGCCAACGGGGCGTCTCTTGGCGGCCCAGGTCAGCAAGCCCCATCCCAACTGGCCGTGCTTGACCTCGTCGGTCAGCAGCGCGTGCGCGGTCGCGCGCACGGCGTCATGTTCGGCGGCGTTGTAGGTCGCCAACAGCAACGCGGCGTTCAAGGTCTCGCTGATGCAGCCAAACGCGACCATCTCGTAGAGCAGGCGGTCGGCGGCGTCCAAGCGGGCTGGCCCAAGGGGCATCGTATCAAGCGGCGCGTCGGCCCAGGCGTCGACGCTCGAAAACAGCCCGGCGACATCGGCGCAGAGGGTGGCGTGGCGTGCCTCGTCATCGCGAGCAGACGCGCAGGCGTCCACCAAGGCGGTCGGCACTTCGGCTTGGCGCAGAGCGCCCGTCAGTCGTGCGTAGCGTTGGGTGCCCTCGCGCTCGGACCAAGCGCGGTACCACCATTCGTCAGCGATGGCTTGGCGATGCGCCGCGGACAGCGCGTCGACGGTCAGTACCAAGCGCACTTGGCGGGTGCGCCGTCTGCTGTGTCTGCTGCCGCGCTGGCAGGGGCCGCCTCGGTCGGCGCGGGCGCCTCTGCGGTGTCGGCAGGCTTCGGGTCGGCCTTGGGCTGGGTTGCGCCGCACCCCGCCAAAATGCCCCCGCCCATCACAAGCACCGTAAAGAGTTTATCGACCTTCATGACCCAACCTTTGGACGGCTGATACGCCATCGTTTAGAGGCTTTGATCTTAGATCAACACCGGCGCGATATCCAGCGACCGGGCCGAGGCGGAATGGAGTTATCCGATGTTGGAAGAGCCGGTTGGGCGGCCAGGCTCACTCGTCGTTGGCGATGCGCTCCATCTCCTTGCGAATGCGCCGCCGTCGGGGCACCGCAACGAGGAAGATGAGCCCGATGATCGTGGGGGCGGTGGCTCCGAATGTGGGGCTGGTGGCTCGAAGTGTGGCTCCGATCTCGTCAGGCGGTCGCATCTTCTGCATCGCCGACATCATCCGGCCGGCTCTCCGAGGGCGGCAGCGAGCCCTCTGGCGTCGTGCTCAACTCCCAGTAAGCCGAGCGCTGGTAGTGCTCGTGCAAACGCGTCTCGTACGCGCGGCTGATGGCAGCCGTCGCGTCCCACTCAGGGCTGTTCTTGATCGTCTGTTTCGACAGGTCTACGTCGACCTTTTGTTTCGCCCAGCTGATGTGACTTGCCCACTGTGGCGCAACGAGGACGTGCTTGCCGAACCACCAGTTGCGGGTGTTTACGACCAAGTAGCGGACTTCCCAGGTCTCATCGTCGACGATGAAGTCTTCGATGTGGCCGATGGTGCCGTCGCTGCCGTGAACATGATAGCCGCGGACCTCTGCGTTGCTCCGCAAATGAAGGTCAGCTGGGGAGCCCAAGGCATCCTCGGACCGAACCATCGTCTCCCTGCCGGCCGCGTACGTACCCATGCCGAAGATCCCTGAGTGTCCCCAGTAGTAGGGATGACCGTAGTAGCGGCTGAGGTGCTGCTCCTGCTGGCGCGACACGGGTCTGTCAAGATCGATGCTTGGGCTGTTCTTGACCTTGTCCATTGTCAGCACCAGATCGAAGCGCTCAGTGCTCCGATCGGCCTGCACAAAAGAGATCGGTGAGACGAGCACCCAGGGCCCATTTTCCAGAAAGGCTGAGCCGCCGACTTGGACGACGAGATATCGAACGGTCCACCGCTCGTCATCAAGCAGGAATTTCACCACGTTGCCGACGTGGCCATCGGAGGCGTTGACTTTGTAGTGATCGAGATCTCGTAGACTTCGCAACATGTGACTCTCCCGCGCAACGAGTCCACCATCGGTACCTCGCTTTGTTTGTGGTCACTGAGCGCGCAAGTCCCGAGCCAGCGACCAGCGGTCGGCGGGGATGGCTGTGATATCTGGTCTGTGGACGGTGAAGTGGGCAGCCACCGGGCGCGTCACGCTGATGGGCCAAGGCGTTCCGACGTAAGCGTAAGTCCAGTCAAATTGATTGAGCTGGCGTATCATTATGATTGGGCGGGCGGCTTCAGTCTGTCTTCGCCACCGCCGCGATCGGCCGCGTTGGGATCGCCGAGCGCGGCGCCTTTGCGGTCCGCGTGCGCGACTTCGCGTCGCTTGGCAAGGCGGCCATGCGCCGCGAAACGGAGCCGCCCTCGTTCTCCCAGCGCTCAAGCGCATGGTGCTGAGAGTCGGTGGCGACTGTGCGTTGCTCTGTCATGTGTTCTTCCTCGTAGGCTGCTGGCATTGGCTGCTGGCATTGGCTGCTGGCATTGGCTGCTGGTATTGGCTGCTTGCAGTCCGGCCTCTATCGATGCTCGTGCAGTTGGCCCAGCGTGCTCTGGACGACACTCTTCGACCGGTCGGCCGCGCCGGCGACGGCCTGAGCCACGGTGGCGGCCTCGCAGGTCACCGCGGTGACTTGCCGGCCTGCAAGGCGCGCTTCAATCATGCACCGCTTGTCTCTGTGGCCACGCTTGTGGCTGTTTTCGTCGCTGAGGTGGACTTCTACGCGCGTGACGTGAGCGCTGAAGTGGCTCAGCGCATTGGCGACCGTAGCCTCCACGAAGGCGATGGTATCTTCGTGGCCTTCGATGTTCTTGCCGGTGTTCACTTGGATTTGCATGCGTGCCTCCTTGATTGCTGCGCAGGAGTAAGTGCAGCAATTGCGCCGGCGGCTTCGCATGCCAGATACGCGGTTGCATGGGCAGCGAGGCGGGCTCACGGTCTTGGGTACGTCGGGGGTGGTGCTCAGCAGGCGGTTGGCTTGATGCCAGCCGCGCCCCTCATTGGGTGGATCAATCCAGAGC
>JBNMOZ010000330.1:0-6963 GCA_051276005.1 Bradymonadia bacterium
GGGGGGGCGGGGGCCCTGCGCGCTCCCCGCGAGCGCCCCCCCCCCCGCCGAGATCGTGCGCCTCGCGGTCGCCGAGGGCCAGCCTGGCTGCGTCGTGCATAACGTCAACGGCCCCATCGGGTGCGCTGCCGACACGCCGCTCGAGACGACGCGTCTCGAGTTGCGGCGCATGCCGTCGCTGTTCGCGCGCGACGCCGACGGCACCTGCCGGTTCGCCTTCAACCCGCCCACGAGCGACGACGAGCGCTTCGACACCGACGCGCGGTGTGTCCTCGAGCGACGCCATGTCAGCCATACGCGACTCGATTTTGGGGCGCTGACCGCCTAAGGGCGCCGTCTTCTTGGCCGGTTCTTGGCTGCGCGGGTTGGCAAACCCGTTACACTCCCGCCATGTCCAATCTGCTGCCCACGGGTCCCGATGCCTGGACCGAGTTGATGCTCGCCGAGCTCTCGCCGGGCGAGTACGACTTTCAAGAGTTCAAGGGCGCCGCCTGGCTGTTCGACCAGGGCAAGGTTGTCAGTCATTTTCTGACATCGTTGAGCAAGCAGCTGAGCGCGTTCGCCAACGCGAGCGGGGGCCGACTCTTCATCGGACTCGACGACACGGGCGCGGTCGACGGCGGGGTGCCAATCGAGCTGAAGAAGGGCGGTATTCGCGCCTGGCTCGAGGACGTCATCCCGGGGGCGGTCGAGCCGATCCTACGTGGCTTCAACGTCTTCGAGGTGCGCGGCGACGGCGCTGATTCGCGCATCGACGCGGGCCACGCGGTCTACGTCATCGAGATCCCGACCAGCCGCGACGCGCCGCATATGGCCAGCGATCGGCGCTACTACCTGCGCATCGCGGGCAAGTCGCGGCCGATGAGCAACGTGCACGTGCAAGACATCGTGCGCCGCACCAACACCCCCGACGTGCGGCTGGCCCGCTTCGCCCCCTTCGGGCCGACGGAGTACGACGAGGCCGATCCACGCGGACCGCGGGCGTTCGTCTGCTTCCAACTGTTCGTGCGCAATCAGGGTCGGCGCCTGGCGAAGCATGTTGGGGTTGAGCTGCGCATCCCGCGGGCGTTCATTTCGAGCGCCGTACGCGATCGTATCGTGCGGCACGCCGACGTGCAGATCAGCCAGACGCCGGGGCAGATCATCATCTTCCGCTACCACCCCGCGCCGGTCTTCCCCGAGCAGGAGCTGTGCGTCATCCGCATCTGGGTCGGCGTGCATGCGGGCAACCTGGACGCCATCGACGGCGGCAAGGCGGTCAACTGGGTGATCTATGCCGACGACGCGCTGCCCGAGGTGGGGGAGCGCCCGCTCAACACCTTCCGGGTCATGAAGAAGACCGTCAAAGGGGTGGCCAATCGGGTGCGTCTCGCGCAGCGCCGCGCTGAAGAGACGACCCGGCTCGAGCGGCCCCATCGTTCCCGAGCGCGGTCCAAGCCCCCCAAGTCGTCAAGGCCGCCCAAGCCCAGCCGCACACCGTGACGTCAGGGCCCGCCGCCTGACCGGCCCCAGCGCGTCGTTGTGCCGATCCGCGCGCGGCACGCCCATTGCTCCGGGCCCCAGGGTCCGCGCCACCGTGCGGCTCGAACCTGGAGGCATCATGCATCGCATCACTCACGCCATCCCCCACGCGCTCACTCTGGGCAACCTGCTCTGTGGCTCGGCCGCCATCGGCGCTGTCGCCATGGGCGCCCCGCCCGCCCACGCCGTCCTCTGGATCATCCTCGGCCTGGTCTGCGACCTCCTGGATGGTCGCGCCGCGCGCCGCTTGGGCACCAGCGGGCCCTTCGGCGCTCAGCTGGATTCTCTGGCAGATCTCGTCACGTTTGGCGTCGCACCCGCCGTCGCCCTGTACGCCTGGAGGCTGCATGAAGCCGGGCTGCTCGGCCTGATCGGGTGCGCCGCGATCGTCGCCGCGGCCGCCACTCGTCTTGCCCGCTTCACCGTCGCGTCAGGGGGCCCCAAGCCCGCCGGGCCCGCGCGCTTCTCGGGCCTCTCGGTGACCATCCCCGCCGCTGTCATCCTCGGCGCCATCGCGGCCGACCTGGCGATCCCGCCCATGGGCGTCGCTGGTGGCGCGCTGGTGCTCGCGGCGTTGATGGTCAGCAGCGTGCCGTATCGCAGCTTCAAGGATCGCTCGCTCGGCGTCATCGCGATCCCATGCGCGGTCATCATCGTCGCCTCTATCGCTTGGCGCGGCGACTGGGTCACGGGCTTGGGCACCGCGTTCGCGTTCGGTGGCCTCGCGTTTGCGGGCGCATCTCCGGTCGTGGGCCTCGGCCGCCGCATCAAGGCCTTGCGCTGAGTGAGAAAACAGGCAAACTCGACCGGTCAGAAACGCTGATTTTTCGCCAATAATCCTAAATAGGCACCAGTTTGGTGTACTTTTCATTTGCCTGTGTTCTAGGTGATTTGCGATGTTCTGAACCTAAACCTGACTAAAAAGGTGCGGGATATGAACACGCAGACCACCGCACGCCTGGACGACCTCGAATCGGCCGACACCCAAGCGGTGCTCGACTGGGCCTATTCGACCTTCGATCCTGACCGAGTCGCGCTCTCGACGGCCTTTGGGCCCAGTGGCGTCGTGCTGATGCACTTGGTCAGTCAAGTGCACCCCGGCGCCAAGGTCTTCTTCATCGACACGGGCTTGCACTTCGCCGAGACGCTGGGGATGATCGATCGTATCCGCGCCCGGATCCCGATCAACGTGCAGGTGATCGAGCCGGCGCTGACCGTCGAAGAGCAGGCCGATCGCCACGGCGACGAGCTGTACGTGATCAACAGCGACAAGTGCTGCTCGCTGCGCAAGGTCGAGCCCACCCAGCGCATGCTCGGCGGCCTCGACGTGTGGTTCACCGCGCTGCGCCGCGATCAGGGCCCCAGCCGAGCAAGCACACCGGTCATCCAGCGCAAGCTCGCCGACGGGCGTCCGCTGCTCAAGGTCGCGCCCTTGGTGCGCTGGACCAAGCAAGACATCTGGGCGCACATCTTCGAGCACGATCTGCCCTACAACCCGCTGCATGATCAGGGCTACCCGAGCGTGGGCTGCTGGCCCTGCACCAAGCCGGTGATGCCGGGTGCCGATGAGCGCGACGGGCGATGGGCAGGGCAGGGCAAGACCGAGTGCGGGCTGCACACGATGATCTGACGGCGAGGCCTCAACCCGACCGGCCATTCTCGCGCGAACATTGCTACACTCCGGGAACACGCATCGCGCGCCCGGTTCGGTCGTGCGTCTCCTGCCGAGAGTCTGCATGTCTACCCACGCCACTTCACTTTGGGATTCCGGTCGCGACGACTGGGCCGCGGCCTGCAAACTTGCGGTCGACGCGGATGATCTGGCGGGCGCGCTGTTCGTCATCGCCCATGCGCTGCCGGCCGACCAACGGGCCGCACGGGTTCGCATGAGTGCTTGGTCACAGACCGTCATCAAGCAGCGTCTCGCGGGCCAGTCCGGCGTTGAAGCGCTGCGGCTGGTGCTCGTGCACGGCGCCGACCTCGAAGGCGCGACCGCCGATTACTTCGATTTGCAGAACAGCGATCTGGCGCGTGTGATCGAGCGGCGCAAGGGCATGCCCATTCTGCTGAGCGCCATCTGGATGATCGTGGGCTTGCAGGCCGGCATCGAGGTGCATGGCGTCGGCTTGCCAGGGCACTTCATCGTGCGGGTCGACGACACGCTGATCGATGCGTTCGGGGGTGGACGCACGATGAGCGTCGACGATTGCCAGGCGCTCGCCAAGCAGGCGATGGGCGAGTCGATGGCCTGGGACGACCGAATGTTGACGCCCGTGACCGTCGGCAGCCTCGTCGGGCGCGTCCTTCGCAACCTGATCGGCAGCGCGCAACGGGCCGATGACACCGTCGCCTTGTATCGCTATGCGCGGCTGGGGGCCGTGCTCGCACCCACCGATGCCAACGCGTTGCTCACCTGGGGGCGGGCGGCTGAGCTCATCGGCGCGCGCGGTGAAGCGGCGCAAGTCTATGCGCAGGTTGTGCAGCGTTTCGAGGGCTCGCGGCAGTCTCAAGTGGCCCAGGTACGCGCCGTCGCCCTGGCCGGACATCGCGGCTCACTGCATTGAGTCGCACGTCGAGCACCGCGAGGCGCGTTGAGTCGGGCCCGTGGCGTTTGGCGGATCGCTGCTCTACCATGTGCTTATGCGAGTGACTTTCGTTCATGGTGTGCGGTTGGGGCTCTTGAGCTTCGACCCGACGGCGCGCGCGCCGATCGCGCTGTGGACGCATCGCCCGCGACGCCGACCGCCCGCGCGGGTCGTGCTCGCCAGCGCGCCGCTTGCCGCTCAATGGTCGGGCGTGCAGGGCCTGCCCATCGGCCGCAGCGCCGTCGCGGGCGGGCGCAAGATCGAGCTCCTCCCCACCGGATATGGGCTGGGCGGGAGCGCGGCGTTGCTGACCGATGCGGGCCATCGGGTGCTCGTCGTGGGACCGACCACCGAATCGCTGGCCCCCCGGCATGTCGAGCAGCTCGTGCTGCGCGTGCCCTCGGTCACTCCGCCGCCCAGCGATTGGATGGCCCGAGTCATCGACGCGGGGGAGACGCGCATCGTCGCGCCCGATGGCGCCGGTCTGACGGCTGTCTGTGCCGCCTTGGACGCCGCCGGCGTCGCGCATCGACGACCCCCTTGGATGCCCGGTGGGACGCGGTCTGCGCCGCTGCTTGTGACGATGCATGGGTCGGGATTCAAGGTCGACCTGCGTCCTCAGGCGCCGGCCGAGTGGCTGGTCGACTTCGCGCTCGCCTGCGCCCCCGAACAGGTCCACGTGCACGGCGCCGAGGCCGAGGTACGGGTCAGCGAGCTGACGGCCGCGGGCCTGACGGCGCGGGTGATTCATGCGCCGTCTCAGCTTGTCTTGACCAGCCTCAGCGCCCATGACGCGCGCGTCTGGCCCATCACGATGGGTCCTGGTCCCCGGCCCGCGCCACCCGTGCCGCCCGAGGAATGAGCGTCCCGCGCCCGCCCCTCATCCTGCGCACTCCGACGCGAACGCGCCTCGGTCGACTTGTTCGCCTTCTCTGCGCCGTCGGCGCCATCGGGCTCAACCTCGCGGTGCTGCTCGGGCTGATCTTGTATGGGCACTTCGCCCAAAATTTGCCGCCCATCCCTGGCGATGACTTGCGGGCGGATCGGCCAACGATGATGCGGGCCCGCGACGGTCGCCTCGCCGGTCAGCTTGGACGCGGCGATCGGGTGACCGTCGTGCTGCACGCGCTGCCGCCCTATGTGGTGCAGGCCTTCCTTGCCATCGAAGATCAGCGCTTCTTTCGCCATGGCGGCGTCGATCTCATCGGCACGGCCCGCGCGGTCGTCGCCAACTGGATCGCCGGTCGAACGGTGCAAGGCGCCTCGACGCTGACGCAGCAGCTCTGCAAGGTCCGCGTGGGCAACGCGCGCAGCTATGCGCGCAAGGCCCGCGAGGCGATCCTGGCGCGGCGCACTGAGGCCATGCTCAGCAAGGCCGAGATCCTGAGGCTGTACCTCGACACCGTGTATCTGGGGCAGGGGGCCTATGGCCTGGGCGCGGCCGCGCGGCGCTACTTCGGCAAGCACGCTTCGGCGTTGAGCCTGGGTGAAGCCGCGCTCCTCGCTGGCCTGCCGCCGCGTCCCAGCGCGCTCAACCCAGTGCGTGACCGCGCGGGCAGCCGGGCACGGCGCGGCATCGTGCTGGCGCGTATGGTCGACGAGGGCTTCATCACAGCGCGCCAGGCCGGCGCCGCCAACGCCGAGCCGATCAGCCTCCGTCGACCCGCCAACATCTTTCGCGAGGTGGCGCCCCATTTCGTCGAGCGCGCGCGGATCGGCTTGGGAGTCGACGTCTTCGACGCCGGGCTCGACATCACGCTGACGCTTGACGCGCAGGCGCATGCCGGCGCCCGGGCAGAGCTGAATGCGGGCCTGACCGGCCTTGCGCGGCGGCAGGGGTTTCGCGGCTCGCTGCCGGGCGCCGAGCGTTGGCGGCCCCTCGATATCAAGGGTGTGCAGCCCGGCCGGGTGCGCAGCGTGACCCCCGATTCGGCGATCATCGAGGTGGGCGCGCAGACCGTGTCGATCGCCCTCGCTGCCCACCGATGGATGGCCCCGTTCGAGCCTGACTCACGCCGAAATCGTAATGAGATCGAATCATTGGGCGAGGCGCTCACCCCCGGGATGGTGGTGCTCATCGATCCCGACGCTGCCCGCATCGTGCCGCGCCCGCAGGTCGAGTCGGCCTTCGTCAGCCTCGACTGGCGCACGGGCGCGGTGGGCGTCTTGGTGGGCGGCCGCGACTTCGATGAGAGCGAGTTTCACCGGGTCTTCCAGGGCTGCCGGCAGCCAGGGTCGGCGTTTAAGCCCTTCGTCTATGGCCTCGCGCTCGACGACGAGTACACGCTGGCCAGCCTGCTCGACGACACCCCGCTCGTCTGGTCGGAGTCCGGCAGCGACTACCTGTACAAGCCGCGCAATGCCGGCAAGTACCTGGGTGACGTCTTGCTGCTGCGCGCCCTCGCGGCGTCGAAGAATGTGCCGACGATCCGTCTGTTGACCGCCGTCGGCGCCGCGCGTGTCGCCCGCTTCGCCGAGACGTTGGGCATCGACACGCCGCTGCATGCCGGGCCCGCGCTGGCGTTGGGCAGCAGCTGTGTGCGGCCGTGGTCGTTGACGCGCGCGCTGGGCACCTTCGCCACGGACGGGCGCGCGGTTCGACCGTTCTTGGTGGCCCGAGTGATCGACGCGCAGGGCCGGGTTCGCCTCGACCGCACGCCCCCCTCAGACCCATATGCGCCGCTTGGTCATCGCTTGGATGGTCTTCTGCGGGCCCTCTTCGAGCCCGCGCCGGCCCTGATCGACGCGCGCACGGCCTGGTTGACCCGCTTCGCGATGCGCAGGGTCGTGCGCGGCGGGACGGCCAGCGGCGCGCGGCGTTTGGGGGTGCCCGTGGCGGGCAAGACCGGCACCACCG
>JBNMOZ010000331.1:0-6962 GCA_051276005.1 Bradymonadia bacterium
CAGGCAACGACGTGCGCGTCATCCACGGTCGACATTCGGGCAGCCGATTTGGGCACGCGGTCGCGACCACGCGGGGCGTCGCGGTGGTCAGCCACCTGTACAGCCCGGTGGGCCGCGCCGCGCGCGTGGGCGGCGGCAGCATGTACCAGATCGGCGCCGATGGTCCGGTCTTGATGGCGGGGTTCGTGGCCGAGAGTTGGCGCCCTGAGAGCCGCGTCGGCGAGTCGCTGTCCGCGGATCCCGATCGGCCCCTCGTGCTCTTTGGCGGAGCTCTGGGCGCTGGTTTTCAGCCCGACGCCGGCGCGGTCTATCCCATCGATCTGTCTGCGGCGCGCTGAGGGGACACGCAGAACAAGGCGCCGCCGACGCTCCAAGTTGCCGTCAGAAAGACCGAAAGAACGCCATGATCGCGTCGCCGAAGTAGGGCGGGATCTGATGCCGGGTCTCTGGCCCGTACAGGCAGTAGCGCGTCGGCACGTCGCAGCCGAGGTAGTCGAAGCACTGCTCGTTGGGCCCATAGTCGAGGGGGTCGGCCGCCTCGACACCCATGCAGTTGCTCTGCTCGAGCCAGAAGTCGCGGGCGTTGTCGCCGTAGGTGCCGGGCGGGTCGAGGTTGAAGTGATCGTCGGCGATGCCGAAGAAGCTCCAGACGGCGACTTGCCCAGCGCACGCCGCGGGGCCGTTCGCGGTGCGAAACCAGTACGGATCGTTGGCCGCGGCCGGCGCTGAGGCGCGCACCCGATCGCCCAAGAAGCAGCTGACCACGTGCGCCATGTCGCCGCCCCAGCTGTGGCCGGTGACGAAGACGCGATCCAAATCGATGCAGTAGGTGTCTTGCATGTGATCGAGCAGCGCGGCGGTGAACTGCAGGTCCTCGTCGCCGGTGGCGTTGAACCCGTTGGGCCCCAGCTGCCAGCCGCCGCGCTCGCCCCAGTTGCCGAAGTCGCGCCAGAGCGGGTCGGGATAGACGAAGATCTCGTCGGCGACGCCGCCCTCGATGCGCAGGTAGTCGCGAATTTGCCCGCCCACCCAGTCGGTGCCGGGGTAGCCGAAGATGAGGCGGCTGGGCACATCGGGATCGTAGCGTTGGGGCACGGTCAGGTAGAAGCCGCGCACGCCACCGGCCGCGGGGCCGAAGTCCAGCGCGCGGATCCACTCTCCGCCGCGAGAATACGGATCCATCTGGCCGCAGCCTGCCGATCGGCGAACCATCGGCATCGGCGCGGCGTCCGGCCCCTGGTCGGCCAGGCGCGCATCGTGGTTGACGTCTGCGTCCGGGAAGGCGCCGTCCAAGGCCCCGTTCGGGGCGCCGTCCATCGATTCGGCGGCATCGGGGCGGGCGCCGTCAGACACCTCAGCCAGATCGCGCCCGGGCAGCTGCGCGTCCAACCCGGATGCGTCTGCGCGGAAGTTGAAGTCTGGCCAGTCCTCTTCGGGGTAGAGCGAGCCGTCGTCGCCCTCGCAGCCGGCCAAGAGCGCGGTCAACAAGAGCCCGGTCACCGCGAGCCCGATCAGTCTGTGCAATCCCCGCGCGCGCCGCATGACATCTCCTCATCTTGGCCCCGATTCAACCACGACCGTGTCGGCGCGGTCACGCCGGGCGCGCGATGGCGTTTACGATCCGGCATGGCTTAGCGGGTCTCCGGGTGGCCCGACGTTTGCGAGACCATGGGCTCAACCGAGCGAGGAGATGCCATGCGGATTTTGCTGCTGGTGCTGGCGAGCCTGGGGGCCACGGCCTGTCAGACAAACATTGAGTTTGAGAACCAGTTGCCGAGGGTGATCGTGCACGACATCCGGTTTATCACCGCCGAGACGACCCACGCGGCCGACGGCGCGCTGCTGCCGGGTGCGCGGTCCGAGAAGGTGAGCCTGTAGCGGGCTGGCAATGGGCCTTGTCTCGCGCGCGACCGGGGGCGATCACGTCTTTGAGTTGACCGAGTTGACGCTGCGCAATGGCGACGGTGCCGAGGCCACCATCGCCTCGTCGGCGTGGATGCCGTTTCGCGTTGAGGCGGGGGACGGCACCGCGTGGATCGGCGATCTGGTGCTCACGGTCGACGCGCTGCCTTGATGACGCGATGGTGGGGCATGAAATATATGACTTTAGGTGCGGTCGTCGTGCTCTTTGCGCTCAGCGCTGCCCATGCGCAACCCGTCGCTGCTCCTGGGAAGCCCGGTCTTGGGACGACTGCTGCTCAGAGGGCTGCGGCTGTAAGACCTGCCGCCCGATCGTCGGCGAAGGCGGTGCTGGCCCTGCTCGACACGCAGGTGGCGGCCTGGAACCGCGGCGACCTGCCGGCGTTTTGCAGCGCATATGCCGATGACGCGTTGTTCATCTCGCCCACCGGGCTGACGCGCAGCCGCGCGGCGGTGCTCGCGCGCTACACGAAGCGCTACCCCGACGAGGCTGCGATGGGCGAGTTGGCGTTGGAGACGGTCGAGACGCGGGCGACGGCCGATGCGGTCTCGGTGGCCGCGCGCTGGACCTTGCGCTATCCGGGCAAGCCGGCAGCGACGGGACATACGCTCATCGTGTTTCGGATGATCGAGAAGCGCTGGCAGATCGTGCAGGACGCGTCGATGTAGCCCAGCGCTGAGGGCTACTTACAGCCGCCGCCGGAGCAGGTGCGGGTCATCGTGGCGGGTGCCGCCTGGATGCATTTGCCGCCGGCACACGAAAGGCTGCCCTTGCTCAGCGCGTCGGCGGCTTGTTTGCACTTGCCGCCGCCGCACTCGAGCGTGCAGGTCGCTGTTGGGCCGCAGGCCTGGGCGCATTTGCCACCCGGGCATTTGAGCGTGCAGGTGTTGCCGGGCGCGCAGACCTGAGCGCATTTGCCCTTGGCGCACGTCGACATATTGCCGCCGGCCGCCTTCAGCTTCGCCGCCGCCGCCAGCGCCGCGGCTCCCAGACCATCGGCCTCGGCCATCTCGGCCATATCTTGCGCGTCGAGGGGCTGCTCCTGCGCCATCGCGGCGCCGCTCAATCCCAGAATAGCCAACAAGATCCAACGCATTTGCACTCCTTGCAGGGTCCGCCGCGCGGACATGAATCGATACTTCACCGGCTGCTCGTTATCGCCGGACCGGGTGACGGTCACAAGCTGAAACCTGACTCAACCAGCACCTTATAGCGCCCGCCGAGCGCCATCAGCTCGTCGTGACTGCCTTGCTCGACCAGCGCGCCCTGATGCAGCACCAAGATGCGGTCGGCCTTGGTGATCGTCGACAGGCGATGGGCGATGACCAGCACCGTCTTGACGGCGAACAGCTCGTCCATCGCCGCGTCGATCAGCTTCTCGGTGATCGAGTCGACGCTCGCGGTGGCCTCGTCGAGGATCACCACCGGGGCCTCACGGGCCATGGCGCGGGCGATGGTGATCAGCTGTCGCTGGCCGGCGGACAGGTTGCTGCCGCGCTCGGTGATGCGATGATCATAGCCGTCGGCCAGCTGGTCGATGAACGCGCTGGCGCGCGACCGCGTGGCGGCGGTCTTCATGTCGACTTCGCTGATATGGGGCGACCAAAGCGTCAGGTTCTCGGCGATGGTCGCGTCGAACAGGTGCGCGTCCTGCTGCACGATGGTGATGGCGCTGCGCACGTCTTCGAGGCGGATGTTGGAGAGCTCGACGCCATCGATCTCGATGCTGCCCGCGTAGCCGTCGTAGGCGCGTTGCAGCAGCTTGGCGAGGGTGGTCTTGCCCGAACCGGTGGCGCCGACGATGGCCACGACCTCACCCGGCGCGATGCAGAACGTCACGTCGCGCAGCACCTGCGGGCGATCGGGGCCGTACGCGAAGGCGACGCTGTCGAACTCGATCTGGCCCTTGGGGTCGCTCAGCGCGTGGGCGCCTTGGGTGATGCGCTCATCGGTCCGCGAGAGGGTCAGCACCTTCTCCAACGCCGCGATGGCCCGCTGGATGGTCGCGATGCGGCCCGAGAAGTCGCGGATGGGCACGTAGATCTTGTTGACGTAGTCGATGAACGCGACGAGCAAGCCCAGGGTGAGCGCGGCCTCGTCGGGCGCGCCAAACTGGGTGGCGGCGAAGAACAAGAGCAGGCCCACCGACAGGGCGCTCATGCCGTCCATCACCGCGTACAGGCCGGCGTCCCACCAGTTGGCGCGCTGGTAGTCCTTGAGGTAGCGATGGGCCTGGCCGCGAAATTCGCTGCGGGCGCGCTCTTCGGCGCCGTAGAGTTGAACCACGTGCATGCCGTTGATCTGTTCGGCGAAGTAGCCGTTGAGCGTGCTCAGCGTGGCGCGGATGTCGGTGAACAGGGCGCGCAGCCTTTTGCGCACCACGTTGACGATCCCGATGAGGATCGGCGCGATGCAGAACGCCACGAGGGTGAGCCGCCACTCCAAAAAGAGCATGATCGTCACGGTGCCCAGGATCATCAGCGCGTCGGTGACCAGACCTACCGCGCCGAAGGCCAGGCTCTCGTAGATCGCCTCGACGTCGTTGGTCGTGCGGGTCATGAGCGAGCCCGTCGTGCGCCGATCGAAGAAGCCTTGGCCCTGGCCGATGACGTGCCCAAAGAGGTTGCGCCGCAGCGCCGCGAGGCCGCGAAGCCCAATGATCTGAAGGGCATAGAGCCCCAAGTTGTTCAGCGCGAAGGCGACGAAGATGATCGCGACGAAGCCCAGCGCCGTCCAGCGCAGGCCGTCGAGATCGGACTGGGGGATGTTCACGTCGATGGCGTGCTTCATCAAGATTGGCGGCACCAGGTTGAACGCCACGCCCAGCGGGGTCGCGATGCAGACGACCCAGATCCAGATTTGGAACGGCCGGACGTAGGGCCACAGACCGCGAATCAGGCTCAAGTCGCTCTGGGCGGCAGTCTCGGCGCCGGCGGCCTCTTCAGACTTGCCCGCAGATTTGTTCTCGGGCGCGCGCTGGGTCTTGCCGTCAGACTTGGATTGAGACTTAGACATCGGCGGCCTCCGTCTCGGGCTGCGCGGTGTCGGTGTCAGTCGCGGCGGTGTCACCTGCGGCGTCGACGACCTTTTGCAGGGCCCAGGCGCGCGCGTAAGGCCCGTCGCCGGCGGCCAGATCGACGTGTTGGCCCTCGGCGACGAGGCGGCCTTCATCGAGCACGATGATGCGATCGGCCTTGGCCAGCACGCTGATGCGGTGGCTCACGACCAGCGTCGTGCGGCCCGCGGTGCGGCGATACAGCGACTTGATCAGGGCGTGCTCGGTGGCGTGGTCGACGGCGCTCATCACGTCGTCGAGCAGCAGCACGTCGAAGTCGCGATAGAACGCGCGCGCCAGGGCGGTGCGCTGGCGTTGCCCGCCCGAGACCGTCACGCCGCGCTCGCCCACGAGGGTGTCGAGGCCTTTGTCGAACCCGGTCAGATCGTCGGCCAGGGCGGCGTCGGCCAACGCCTGCTGCAAGCGCGCCGGATCGACCGCTTCGGGCCGATCGGCCAGGGCGATGTTCTCGGCGACCGTCTTGCTGAACAGGAACGCCTCTTGAGGCACGTACGCGACGGCGCGCCAGTAGGCCTGCGTGGGCACGGTGGTGATGTCGACGCCCGAGATCGTCACGCTGCCGGGCGGCGGGTCGTACACGCGAGCGAGCAGGTTGAGCAGGGTGCTCTTGCCGCTGCCGGTCAGGCCGAAGATGCCGAGCGTCTCGCCCGGCGCCACGCTGAAGTCGACGTTCTGCAGCACGGGCGCGTCGGCGTCGGGGTGCGTGAAGCTCAGGTCGCTCACGACGATGTCATGCCCGCCAGCCGGGCGCTCGGGCAGGGTGGCCGTGGGCTCGGGGCGACCCGACTCGGCGTCGAGCACTTCGTACATGCGCGCCAGGCCCAGGTAGCCGCGCTGCACCGAGCCAATGAGCCAGCCGAAGCTGATGATGCCGCCCACCAGGATGTTGACGTAGACGATGTAGCCGGCGAGCTGACCGATGGTGAAGCCCTGATCCTCGATGACCATGCCGCCGCCCACGAAGAGCACGATGACCACGCACAGGTTGCCGGTGACCGAGACGACCGGCAGCATCCACGAGCGAATGCGCAGCAGCTTCTCGGCGAGCTCGAGCAGGCGGATGTTCTCTTTGTCGAAGCGCGTCATCGCGCTGGGCAGCGCGTTGTACGCCTGCAGCAGAGCGACCCCGCTGTAGGTCTCGAGGATGCGCGCGCTGAGCGACGCGACCTGGCGGATGTGCTGCGCGAAGACGGCGAACATCTTGCGCACCGCGAAGCGCAGCACGAGCGCCGAGATGGCCAGCGGCACGATGCAATACAGCGTCAGCATCACGTCCATGCTGAACATGCGCCCGCAGGTGAGCACGAGCACGAAGATCACGTTGAAGAGTTGCAGCGACGCGAAGCCAATGAGCGCCCGCATGCTGTTGGCGTCGTTAGTGCCTCGGCTGATGATGTCGCCGGCCTTCATCTCGTCGAAGAAGCGCTGCGGCATCTTGAGCAGGTGGTCGAACATGTCGGACTTCATTCGAAATTCGACAGCGCGCCCCGGGTTGAAGAACAGGGTCCGGCTGAGCGTGCGCACGATCATGATGCCGATGCCGGCGCCCAAGACCGCGATGGCCCAGCCGGTCGCGGACTGACCCGTGTTGAGGGCATCAACTGCCCACTGAACAAAGGCCGGGATCGCGACCGTCAGGCCCGTCGTGGCCAGCAGACACAACAAGCCCAGGCCGTAAAAGAGCCGATATCGATTGGGATAATCACGCCAGAATCTAAGGAGCAATGCCATCAGCACGCCGGGGATGTGAACAGGGCGGGGATGGTGCCCGAGAGAGGGCGGGGATGGCAAGTCGTGAGCGGGGTGAGCCGTGACGCCAAAGCGTCAGCGCTGCCGGGGTCGGTCGAAGAGCCGCGAGCGCAGCCCAAGGCGAGCACCGCGACTCTGGAAGACCAGCCTCCCGCAGGGAGAGAGCCCCGGAGCGCAGCCGAAGGCGAGCACCGCGACTTTGAAAAACCGGCCTAT